>JAQICQ010000153.1 GCA_027858455.1 Elusimicrobiota bacterium
ACCTATTTTCGTGCGTTATAATGAATCCCTCGTATCGTCAATAGTCCGTTTCCATTCCCTGAAAACTTTGACAAATCCTTCATTGAAAGATAAAATTCAATATAAATCAATGCGTTAAAAGGAGGTTTTCTAAAAAAAAGTATTTAAAGGGGCAGGAATCATGAAAAAGGGGTTATAGAAAATGGCAAAAGTTCAACCAATCAGAGATCTTAAAAGAATCAAAGCAATCAAGAATATGTTAAAAGGATCCGGAGCCCCGCGCAATTACTTGCTCTTTACGCTGGGGATAAACTTTGCTCTTAGAATCTCGGATCTTTTAAAGCTCCGTATCACTGATATTTTGGACAAAAAGGGAACCGTAAGGGGTTTTATACTCCTTAAAGAAAAAAAGACCGCCAGGGCGGCAAGAATACGCATAAATGATAACTCCCGGGAAGCGATAGAGTACTTTTTAGAAAATACTGAGGATTGGAGTTATGAAGAACCATTATTTAAATCAAAGCGCTCTGAAAGACCTCTTGACCCATCGGCCGTCTACCGCTTAATCCAAAAATGGACCGCCGCGGTCGGCCTCACAAAAGAAAACTACGGAACCCACACCCTCCGCAAAACATGGGGCTACATGGCCCGAAAAAGGTTTTCTGTCCCGATAGAATTAATCCAAGCAAAGTTCGGCCACGCATCGCCGGCGGTGACCAAAGCCTACATCGGCATAGAAGACGACGAGATCGAAAATGTTGAGAGCGAAGTGAATCTTTAGATATAAAATACTTTCTCACAGAATCCTAAACAGAGAAAAAATTTTGACAAAAGAGTTGTTGTATTATAATTTTAATTATGGAAAACAGTATATTTGATAAAAAAACATGCTGTCTCAGTATAGCAGAAATATAAAAAAAAGGAGGAAACGTATATAATTTAGAGTATCTATATTCATGCTCTTCTTTATATACCAGTTAATAAAATGAAAAAAAATCATCCGAATTTGATTGTAGCGGCTGGAACATCAATGATGCTGATGATGGGGGTTGCTTATGTGTGGGGGATATATGTTACCCCGCTGATAGGCGAGTTTGGCTGGACAAAAGCGCAGGCATCACTGCCTTTTTCTGTCTTTCTGTTGTCTTATACGGTGGGAATGATTCTCGGCGGCCGGTTGCAGGATAGTTACGGGCCGAGGAAAATATGCACGATAGGAGCGTTTCTTTTCGGGCTTGGATATTTTTTAAGCGGATTTGCCACATCACTTTTTTATCTTTGCGCGGTGTATGGCGTAATCGGCGGAATCGGAACAGGTTTTGCTTATGTCACGCCTGTTGCAACCGTGGTAAAATGGTTTCCTCATAAAAAAGGGCTGATGGGCGGTATTGTTGTATTCGGTTTCGGAGCGGGGGCATTTATACTTTCGCCCGTGGTAAGAAGAATTATAAGCGCGTATAACTGGCAGACGTCATTTATTGCGCTTGGTATTTTTTTTATGATTGCGGGACTTATAGTGGCTCAGTTTCTTGTTCTTCCTCCTGCCGACAGAGTAATTGAAAACGCGCCCGGAAAGACTATAAGAGCGCCTTTAGCGGAGATGTCCCCGACGGAAGCATTGAAAACGCCTGTTTTCTGGATGGCGTGGTCAGCTTGGCTTCTTGCGCTTATAGTGGGTTTGGGCCTCATGGCGCATATTGTCGCTTATGCGACAGAAATCGGAGTAGCGGCGATGGCTGCGGCTTTCTTATTAAGTATCATTGCCGTTTTTAACGGAGCGGGAAGAATATTGATGGGCGGCCTTTCGGATAAAATAGGGCGCACGCGCTCTCTGGCGGGAGCCTGTTTTATCATGGCGGGGGTTTCGGCGGGGTTAAGTGTCGTCGGAGCAAATGTAGCCGCTCTCTATCTTTTGGGAAGTATCTTCGGATTATGTTTTGGAACATGGTTAATTCTTTATCCCGTGATGGCGTCAGAGCTCTTTGGAACAAAAAATCTTGGAGTAAACTACGGGCTGCTTTTTTCAAGTTATGGGATAGGAGGTTTTGTGGGGCCGCTTTTATACGGAAAAATTTATGACACAACAGGCAGTTACATCTTAATGTTTCGTATCGCCGCCGTAATGTGCGTGGCCGCTGGTTTTCTGGCGCTTGGAATTAAAGTTGCGGCCAAAAAATATAAATCAGCGCCGGGGCCGACAAATACATTCTGATCTATTATTACTTTCCCGATTATTGCCGCCGTCGGATGTATGTATGCCCTGCGGTCGATTTCAGGACTTTCATTTTGTGTGTTACTTTCAATCACTTTTATTAACCACCCGCTTTCTGCAAACGGTCCATTATTGCCGCACCGAGTCCTTCCCGTTTAAGCCCTTCCGCTAAAATAATATCAACTTTTTCCTTATCAAACTCTCTCAATAGCCTGTATAAATTAGCTGCGCACGATTTATAGTCGGAACCCGGTCCTAACACTTTAGTCTTAAAACTTTTGAATTTATCTTTATTTTCTTCAGTAACCAGGATCCCGATTGAATCTCCTTTTTGCCTGTATTTTTCCGCTTCTTCTTTCATATTTTTGAGCCGATTTTTCTTTTTTTCAAATAATATGAGGTCGGCTTTTGGGGAATAATGTTTAGGCATCATCCCGGGGGACCGTATTTTTTTAACATGCCCGTCATTATTTTCTACTTCTTTTAGTACTTCTTTTAACTCTTCCAGAGGGATGCCACCCGGACGAAGGATTTTATAAGGTTTATCGGTCATATCTATGATGGTTGATTCAACACCGACATCAGTACTACCTCCGTCAATAACAACGTCTATCTTATCCTCCAGATCATCGATGACATGCTGTGCGGAGGTCGGAGAAGTCCTGGTAAAAATATTGGCGCTTGGAGCCGCAATTGGCCTGCCGGATTGTCTGACCAGTTCCAGAGCAATACTATTTTGGGGCATACGCACTGCCACTGTATTTAACCCGCCTGTAACTACTTTTGGAACTATTCCCGATTTCTTCATTACTAGAGTTAAAGGGCCGGGCCAAAATTTTTCCATCAATTTTATAGCACTATCCGGCACTTCTTCGGTAATTTGAAAAACATCGCTCATGCTTGCTACGTGGACAATCAAGGGATTAGTTCGGGGCCTTTTTTTTGCTTCATATATTTTTAAAACTGCATCTGAATTCAAAGCATCGGCGCCCAGGCCATAAACAGTTTCTGTAGGAAAAGCTACCAGCTTACCCTGTTTAATAAACTTTGCAGCTTTTTTTATCAACCCGGTCGATAACTTATCTTTATTTATTTTATAGTATTTCATTTAAACTATAGGGGCGCGGGACCCCTGAATTCAGAGAGTGGTTTAGGACCCCCTCCACACTATGCCGGGATAAACTTACTGTTCAATAATAATTGGATCTGAGTTTAACAGCGAACAATAATTTTCCACACTACCACCGGAAAGAAAACATTCTATTATCTCTTTTCCCTTGGGGTCAAGATCGGGTCCCGTGTATTTTTTAAGCTGCGTTGTGAAAAATTCATGTAGAATCTCTGAGCCCTTGTCATAGGCTTCCTGGCCTACTTTAGGCTGGTAGTCAACTCTGAGAAATTCTTTTTCCAACATTTGGCCCTCAATCATTATTTCCTTTAAGGCATACCCCAGTACTGAACAGCGGGCTTCGACCAGCTGGCCTTCTGTGAACCAGGCCCCCCCTCTCCTAGCTAAATATTCTCTAGCTATCCATTCAGGCATGAAACCAACTTCCCAGGCACCTATGTGCTGATTGGGACAGAGTATATATTTAACTTTGGGAGTATCTATTATCTGCCTGAGCAGGAGATTGGCCTGCTCCACTCTTTTCCCGGTGGCAAAAGGCCAGTAGGACCCTACTCCCTCGGAGCTCATCCACCCGCTTTCTAATATGCTGGGGTTACCGTAACCCCTGGGAGCTACCAGCCTCCACAACCAGGCCAGCGCAGGAGGAAGAACGTGAAAGAGACCTATTATACCATAGCTTGGATTTTCTTTTGTACATGGCGGTGTTCTAACGCCGAAACTGCGTATATCCACAGTTACAGACTCGTCAATGACATCAGAAAAAATGTGCCGGGGTATAACAACCCTGGGGTTGGGACAGGGTTCTCCCGGAGCATCCTCTATATGTTCCCACAATAAAGCAGTACTGTTTGGCGCAGCATCTATATTTAGAAATAGGAGAGGTTCGGGAGTGTGACAGGTGATAGATTCCAGATGTGGGTCGGTGCCATATTCATCTATCTGATCAACCCTGATAAACCAGGCGTTCTCGGCGTCCATGAGAGACAGCTTGCCATCGTCTTTTTGAAGCTGGGGATGACAAAGAGCCATATCGTCGGTCACCGGGTTCAGGCCACAACCCTGGGGTAAAATCAGATAATATTTATCTTTATTGACCGTATTTTTCCCCAACAGAAGCCGGCCGCTTCTTTCCCGGTGCATGTCTTCGAGCATTTCACTCTTTCCACCGCCGCTGGCTCCCTCATGGGAGATAGTTATTTTATTATCATACGGGGTTATCACCTCCACGGTGGAGCAGTGAAGAGTAACCCAACCCTCCTGTTCCCCCCGGTTTATAAGCATGCTGTATATCCCTTTCTTGGCACTGGGTCCTGGATATAGATTGTAACTGAATAATTCATACTGTCCGGGCAACCGGTTATGTACTACAACCTGTTTACCATCAAAGTGGGTATGACGGAAAGGAGGAGCCACAAAAACAAATGCCTCAGGGTTGAAATTTTCATCAATCTTCTCTTGAGGCAGAATCCCCTGCAGAAGGGCCAAGCCCAAAGCGAAAAACCCCGCATTGGCGGGCGCTATAGCTATACCATCCTGGCCGAAAGGAGATGGACCGGCCTTAAAAAAATACACACATAGCTCCTGGTCTTTTAACCAGTCGAAAGTTTCTTTTCTTACACCCTCAAAATCTTCACCGAATCTCTCTTCATAAGTAGTTTTATCTGTGGGTTGATCGTCGGCAATGACCATGCAGTCCGGATCTCTCCGTCTCATGTAAGGTTCTAAATAGTTGGCAGCGACGCCGTTTTTTACCTTGGCTACTCTGGCTTCAACAACTTCCCCTTTTCCGGGTATATTGTATTTTACCTCTTGCAGGCCGTTATCTGCGTCTTTACATGAGAGGTCCACCAGGGTCTGAATGTCATCGGCAACCGAAATTTTCCGGCAATTTTTAATGATATCTTTTACTTCTTCAGGCAAATCCATCTTTAATATTTGTTTTTTTGTTAACATTTTATTCTCCTTCTTATAATCGTATAAAATATAAAAAAATATTTAGTCTGTCAAATGTCACTATTCCAAATTCTCTTCAGAATTTTGTTAAAAGTAAAGGTAATGATTCTTTTCCCAGTAATGGGGCTTATGGCAGTGTGTAAACTTACTATCTCTATCCCCGTAATATCAAGTATTATCTTCACACGTTATAACACCGCCCAAATAACCCATAAACAGGAAAATAAAGCAATATAACACCACACTTTTTAAAAAGCTCTCTATCTTAAATAGACCATACTTAGCCGAAAAAAAGGCTTCTCTAATTGAAATTCATTGAAAATTCCTTGATTTTAGGCTTTTTTTATGTTATTATAATAAAATGAATATAAAATTATCATATCCAAGAAAATTTAAACGTCGGCTCAGAAAAGCCAGGATCAGACATTTCGATAAGCTCATCCATGATCAGTCCAAAGAATGGCTGATAAAAAATTTCTCCGAAGGAGCGGATGAACATCCGGTCAATGTCAGCATGCTGATAAGAAACATCATCTGGCAGCTCCGGGAAAGGGTTGTATCGGGCGAAAAACCGCCATATAAAGAACTAATAAGAACATTCTGGTATATGTATATAAAACCGACTCTTTCCCGCTCAGAATCGCTCTCAGACGAATGGGACCAGTATGATGCCGTAATTAAAAATATGACCGCCCTGGTAAAAGATTACAAAGTTTTAAAATACAAAGATATCGGATTCAGAGACGAAAATCAGGCTCACAGAAAAGTCGGAGCTAACGCAAACATAATTCTTTTCTCGGAGAAATTAGGCCACCAGAATTTCTTGTCGGAGATAGCTGATAAATATAAAATCAGTATCATGGCCCTCGGCGGAAAACCCTCAATTATGAACGCGGAATATTTTGTTGACAATCTCAAAAAAGAGGGTGTTAATCTTCAGCGCTCCTTCTACCTTTTCGGTGTAGTTGATTTCGATCCCCACGGCCGGATAGTCCGGAACTCATTCGTTGATAATCTTAATTTCTACGGGATAAACAATATAAAATTAGTTGATTTAATTACGCCGGGTATGCTTACTCCGGAAGAGATAGAAATATCAAAATACCGTCTCCGGCAGAGAGAAGACAGAGATAAAACTATCAACAGATCATGGATGAAAGAGATCTCTAAAGAAAATTACAGGAATATGCGCTATCTCATAGAGAAAGAAAAAAAACAAAAAATCCTCTACGGCCTGGAGGCGGAATCGGTCTCGGGGAAAAGAATGAAAGAAAAACTTGAAAAAGTAATGGTCCCCCTGCTTGGAAAGAAAGAAGAATATCTAAAAAAATGGGAACTTGAGAATTTAAACAAAAGAATAAAAGAATATCTGATTTTTCAGATGACAGGTCAAATGACGGGTTAGATGACAGGAGAATAAACAGGAGAATAATATGTCAAAATCAAAAAAAGATTTTCTAAAATATTATGTAATAAAAAAACATATTGCCGAAGATATAAAATTACGTTCGTCAAAAGATGCCCTTGAACTTTTAAATCAAAGATATAACGAAGATATTAAAAACACAATTTCCGACGCCGCCGAAATAGCTGAAGCTGACAGAAGAAAAACAATTTTAAAAAGAGATATGGAAAGTTCCCTCGATAAAAATATGGGCAGAGCGGATTTAAGCTGGCGGGAAGTCCTGGACGAATTTTTAAGACAGAATCCCACCGAAGTAGGAAAAATCTCCGAAGGAATCGGAAAATATATAAGAAAAAAACATCAACAAGGAAAAGAAAAATGAATGAAACCCAGATAGTTAAAAGAATAGCTAAATATCTTTTTCTAACGAATACGGAAGTAAAAGAAACATCGGATTATATGTTTAAACTTTGGACGAAGAAATTAAAAAAAGGCGAGAGCATTAAAATAAAAAAATTTGGATCCCTGGCCCGGATAAAAAGAAAAGAAAGAAGACTCCGGGACATTAACACCGGAAAGATGATAACGGTCCCGGAACACTACACCATTGAATTTCGGCCGTCGCCCTTCCTGGAGAAAAAAATCAATTACGGAAAGGCGAAATAAGGCGTTATTTTTTAAAGTGAGGGGTATAGCACCCGACAAAAAAACCGTTTTAGCGACAATTCCAACGCAAGATTAGCCTGCCGCTCGCGCTGCTCGCGAATCGAAACCTCGTAAATCAACATTTTTTGCTGTATTTAAACGCCGTTGTTAAATTAAGAATCGTCTCGTCTTCTACTCGCCAGCCGTATGCGCCGCG
>JAQICQ010000155.1 GCA_027858455.1 Elusimicrobiota bacterium
CCAAAAAGCTGTTAATATTAATATCCTTTCTTTTAATAGCTATACCTATGCTATCTCACGGCGCGTTATTGGGGGATGTAGCAATTACTGAAGTTATGGCTAATCCTTTAGATGAAGGAGAAGGTGAATTTATTGAAATCTATAACCGGACAAATAAAAGTATAGATGTTGCCGACTGGACTATTGGTGAAATAGGCTCAACTGATACAATAACAACCTGGGATTTAGGCAATGAAGGTGGAGTTGTAACGGATTCTCCTGTAATTAAAGATACTACCTCTATACCTTCCGGAGCTTATGCAGTTTTTCTCGATCCTCAATACGCCCTTACGGCAGGGGAGGCATATAGTTTTCCTGCGGGAACAATATTATTAACACCCGCCGCGGGTTTAACTGTCGGGGGTGGGTTAATTGACGGTGATGTTCCCAATGTTGTATTATATGATAAAAGCAGCGTGGTAATATCTTCATGGACTCATTGTACTGATACAAGTCAGGGCGAATCCAATTCTGTACAGGCCATAAGATATGATGAATTAGATTCGGCTGATGATTTTACTGAACCCGGAGGAAGTACACCGGGAGAAACAAACATCGGATATGTAAACGGAGAGATTGTTGATAATATAGAACCTGCCGCAATATCAAATTTGACTGCTTTAACAGGAGTTACCCCGGGAACTGTAAATTTAAAATGGACAGCTCCTGGAGATGACGGAACAGGAAATTATAATGTAGTTCAGTATTTAATTAAACATGCCTCATTTGCCATAACCTCAACTAATTTCAATAATAGCAATATCTCTACTTATACTGAGGCTTCCAACTGGCAACCTGCGGATTTTGGTATGGAAGAAAACAGGGTTATATCAGATCTTAGTTATGGAACAACTTATTGGTTTGCAATAAAAGCTAAAGATAATTATGGAAACTGGTCTTCATGGCCGGATTTAGTTAAATATGATAGCGGTAATGCATCTACAAATGCAGCTTATGCTAAACCTAAAACGGACTTTATCCCCCCTGCTGCGATATCAAATCTTACTGCGCTTACCGGAACCGGTAAAGGAACGGTTAAATTAAAATGGACAGCGCCGGGAGATGACGGGACAGGCACATCAAATGTTACAAATTATATATTAAAGTATGCCACTTTTCAGGTAACTCCATCGAATTTTTATAATTCAGATATAACAACTTATACTCCTGCAAATACTTGGACGCCCGCGGCGTTTGGTACCGAAGAGACAGGAAAAGTTGTATCCGGGCTAAGCTATGGCACAACATACTTTTTTGCTGTAAAGGCAGTCGATGAACAGGCCAACTGGTCGTATTGGTCAACTACTACATATAATAAGGATGGAAACAGCGTTTATGCAGCAAATGAACCGCCCCATGTGGTAATAAGTGAAGTGGCCATGGACCATACTCCAGATTTTGTAGAACTTTATAATCCCACCGATAGTCCAATTGATATAAGTTACTGGATTTTAGATACAGAAGGTGACCCTACCGCAGATGCAACTCTTGGAAAAGCTACAATAGCGGCAAGGGGTTTTTATTCGATAGGGGATTCAGAATGTGATTACAATGAGCCAATAGATGTCTTTAATGATGACAGATGGGTAAGACTTAAAAAGGCAGATGGGACAGTGGTTGATATTGTGGGCTGGGGCGCTGCAGCAGTTTACGAGGGAACTCCATGCGCAAATCCAGCAAATGATGCTAGTTTAGAGAGAAAGGCAAAATACAGTTCTACTTCAAGTTCAATGACTACAGGCGGCATCGATGAATTTGAGGGGAATGGATACGATTCTCATAATAATTTAAACGATTTTGTCGAAAGAGCGGTCCCTCAACTACAGGGAACATTGTCAGGACTTGAGCCGGATTTAAGCGCGCCGTCGGCAATATCGGATTTAACAGCTCTTACGGGAAGTTCTGAGGAAGGCGAGATAACCTTTAAATGGACGGCTCCGGGTGACGAGGGGGCTGTGGGTGCGTCAGAATCTTACAGTATCAAATGCTCATCTTTAACTAATATCGGAGCAAATAATTTTGCATCATCAAAGGATTTAAGTCAATTCAGCACTTCTCCTTCAACTTCTCCGCTTTCCGGGGGAACTACGCAAGTAATGATAATTACAGGACTCTCACCCGGAGTAACATATTGGTTTGCAATGAAGGCGATAGACGAAGGCGGGAATTCCGGATTTTGGAGTACAACTACGGTAAATACAGCAAATTATGCCATAGCTTACGATACGGCTCCTTCAATACCTGCGGGCATAACGGCATTGCCTGACCACCAGCAGATAACATTAAACTGGACTGCTGTCTCTGAAAGTGACCGTGATTTTTACAGACTTTACCGCGATACCCACTCAAACTGGAGCGAACAGTCTGTCGCAACAGAGACAGTAAATCCGAATTACACGGATACGGGCTTGACTAATAATGTCACTTATTACTACAGGGTTACTGCGGTAGATAATGGCCCGCTTGTATTAGAAAGCACATATTCATATACAGTTTCTACTTATCCTTATTTAGGTATACCTCCGGCGCCGGCAAATTTTGACGGTGTGGCTGTATCTACTTACGGTATACACTGGACGTGGAATGACAATTCGGCGGCCGAGGACGGGTTTATAATCTATTCTTCAACCGGCGGTGTTATGGTAAGTTCGGATACGCTCTTTGCCGATACGACGTTTTATGCTCAGACGGGACTTTCTGCAAACACATCCTCGTATTACTGGGGAGTGGCGGCAGCAAATTCTTCAGGAGAGTCCTCTTCGTCAACAGTTGTGACGCACATATATACTGAAGCGAGAAAGCCGTTAAGTTTAACTGTAGATTCTAAAAGTTACGATTCGGTAACTTTAAGCTGGCAGGACAACAATAACCCGGATTACACTAATTGGGGCCTTTCCTACTCTACTGCAAATGACTTCAGTGTAAATATCACGACTTTTGTATCTTACAGCGACGGTTTGACGGCGTTATCTGAAACTGCTTCTAATCTTGATTCGCAGACGACCTATTATTTCAGAAGCTGGGCATATAATGAGAACGAGTTAAAGACAGACTTTTCAAATATACCATCTACAAAAACAATTGCCGCGCCCGGAGAAACCCCCGGAGATGTTTTGATAAGTGAAATTTATCCCAGTGCAATTGTTACGGATTTTGATGGTGAATGGGTAGAACTTTATAATACTACTAATGAAGATATTGTTATATCTAACTGGTATCTAAATTATTCTACCACTTCCGGTGCGATGGAAACGATAGCTGCCGGAACAATTCCGGCACACGGTTATTATTTAATAGCTGACAACGGATTTAACTCATCGCAGGATAGTTCTACAGTGTGGGGATATTATATTGTAGCTGATGATGATACAAATGAATTGGACTTGTCAAATTTAGATCATGGCGTTGCTCTTTGGTCAATGGAAGATGTTAGAATAGATGCAATTGGTTGGGGGACGCCTGACATTGGAGAACCGTATGAGGGAACTGCAATAACCGACGCGGTTGAGGAAGGTAAAAGTTTTGAGAGATATTCAGACGACAGTAGTCATAATACGTATGGCGG
>JAQICQ010000202.1 GCA_027858455.1 Elusimicrobiota bacterium
CTTAAATGAATTAACCATATTAGTAAAAGGCGGAGGTGATTTAGGCAGCGGAGTGGCATGGAAACTCTTTAATGCCGGTCTAAATATTACTGTTTTAGACCTTCCGCGGCCAATGGCCATAAGACGACGCGTTTCTTTCAGCGAAGCTATTAACGATAAAGCTGTTACTGTTGACGGCGTGCAGGCAAAAAAAATAATTTCCCTTCCGGAATTCAGAGGAGATTTTGTTGAAGTCTTCACCGTTGACGACAAAGAAATATTAGAAAATTTTAACCCTACTGTTCTTGTAGATGCTACGCTTAAAGCCATAGATCACAGAACAACTTCCAAAAACGACGCCCCCCTTACTATCGGACTGGGAAACGGCTTTATAGCTCCGGATGATATTGATTGCGTCATTGAAACTAACCGGGGCCATAACCTGGGAAGGGTTATATGGAACGGTGAGGCCGAAAAATATACAGGAGTCCCGGGAAATATCGGAGGGTTTACAAACAAACGGCTGCTCCGCTCTCCCGATACCGGAAAGTTCAAACCTTTAAAAAAAATAGGCGATCATGTTGAAAAAAACGAACTCATCGGATGGGTTAATCAAAAAGAATTAAGAACACATATTAATGGGGTCATCCGGGGCCTTATCGCAGAAGGCGCCCATGTCAAAGAAAAAATGAAAATTGGCGATGTAGACCCCCGGGGGATAAGAGAAAACGTATATAGAGTTTCTGATAAAGCCCGTAATATAGGCGGCGGGGTTCTTGAAGCAGTTATTAAATGGTTCAATGAACAAAAATAATCATAAAAAATATAACCTGGCCAAAGAAGTTACCTGCGCCGGATGCGCGGCAAAACTGGATTCAAAATCTCTTGAGCGACTGTTAAAAAACCAAAATTATTACCGCAGCCCCGACACTCTGCTCGGACCCGAAACTTCCGACGATGCCGGCGCTTACAAACTGGAAAGCGGAGAAATCATAGTTCAAACCACAGATTTTTTCCCGCCCATTGTAGACGACCCATATGATTTCGGGCGAATTGCCACAGCTAACTCTCTTTCTGACTTATATGTGATGGGCGCTAAACCTATAACCGCCCTAAATATATGCGAGTTTCCGCCGAATAAATATCCCGACGAAGTATTTTTAAAAATTTTTGAAGGTTCCGCCGAGAAGCTCCGCGAAGCTAAATGTACACTTTTAGGCGGGCATACCATAGAAGATGCCGAACTTAAATTCGGTCTTGCCGTAACCGGCATCATAAGCAGCGGAGAAACAATTATAACAAATAATAAAGCCCGCCCCGGAGATATTATATTTCTTACCAAACCCCTGGGCACAGGTATAATAACTACAGCCATAAAAGGCGAACTATGCCCTGAAAAACTTATGAATGAAGCTATAAAATCTATGGCAACTTTAAATAAAAAGGCGGCAGATATTATGCGCCGGGCTAACATCTCTTGCGCTACTGATGTTACCGGCTTCGGCCTTGCCGGACATCTTTCAGAAATTTGTTGAGCTTCAAATGTCGGCGCGCTTATTAAATTTAACGACCTCCCTGTTTTTGACGGGGTCTTTGACCTCATTGATACAGGAATGGTGCCGGCGGGTTCTTACAAAAACAAAGAAAATTCATTGCCTTATGTAAGCTTGAAAGATAATCCTTATTCCGATATAATCTTTGATGCGCAGACTTCCGGAGGAGTTCTGATGTCAGTGCCTGCAGATAAAAAAGAAGAGATTATAAAAACCGGTATCGGATATGAGATAGGCGAATTTGTGCAGAATGTCGATAACGATAAAAATGACGGCAAATATATAAAGGTCATTTAAGGAGGATAAAAATTGGAATATTACAAACCAGAAACTTTAAAAGAAGCAGTCAAGCTCAAAGAATCAAGTAAAAACAACTATTTTTTGGGCGGGGGTACAGAGCTGAATTCACTGGCACAAGAATCCCTGAAAATTGAAGCTCTAATAAATTTAGAAAAATCCTGTTCTGATAAGATCACTGAAAACCAAATAGGCGCCATGGCTGTATTACAGGATATTATAGAAAACCCGGCCGCGCCCAAAGGAATAAAAGACGCCGCGCGTCATGTAAATAACCGCAACATCCGAAACGCCGCAACAATAGGCGGTAATCTCGGCGCAAACAAAGCAAGTTCTGATTTAATAGGCACCTTGATAGTTATGAAAGCTGTTTTAGAAATCATAACAAGTGACGGGAAAGACGAAAGTACCGTAAAAGATTGGATTAAATCTCCAAAAGGATTAATCTCTGTCATTAAGTTTCCAGCACCTTCCCGCAAAGTTTTTCACAGACGTTTTTCACGGACTAAAAACGATATTCCCACAGTAAAGTTTACTGCGGGTTTTACCAAAAACAACGATGAAACATTTACTGATATTGTTATAGCCGCCGGGTCTGTTGCCGAAAAAGTCGTTACTATGGACAAGACCTCGGATTATTTAAACGGAAAAGCCATGGCTCACATAAAAGAAAATGAAATAACAGCCCTTATAAAAAAAGACATAAACCCCATTGACGACCACAGAGCCTCGGCAGACTACAGGATTAAATTAGTAGCTGCAGCTGTTAATGAATTTTTACATTTAGTTCCCCAGGAAGTATAAAAAAAGGATACAAATATGATTATAGAACCAATATTAAACGGAGAGAAAAAAAGTTTTGAAACTACACCGGAAGAATCGGTTTTAAATCTCCTTAGAAGAAACGGCGTCACTTCGGTAAAAGACGGCTGCAACTCAGAGGGTGCATGCGGGTCGTGCACTATACTTCTTGAAGGAAAAGCAGTAAATTCCTGTCTCCTTAAAGCTCCTCAGATAGACGGAAAAAACATTCTCACTGTAGAGGGGTTGTCCGAAGGAAGAAAGATGCACCCTATACAGGAAGCATTTAAAAAAGCAGGCATAATACAATGCGGGTATTGCTCCCCCTCTCAAATTCTTATGGTAAAAGAACTTTTAGACAAAAAGAACGACCCCTCCGAAAAAGATATAAAAGATGCTCTATCGGGCAGTCTCTGCAGATGCACAGGATATAAACAGATATATGACGCCGTCAATTATCTTACCGACAACAAAAGCAGTAATGACGAATCTTTCCGGGACGACTTAAAAGTAGTCGGGAAATACGCCCCCAAAACAGACGCCGACCAGTTTTCAAAAGCAGAACCTTCTTTTACCGAAGATATTATTCCCCCGGACGCTCTGGTCATAAAAGTTTTGAGAAGCCCGCACGCACATGCGGAAATTAAAAATATAAATACCTCAAAGGCAGAGACGCTTGACGGTGTGGAAATTGTGCTGACCCACAAAAACGTCCCTGATAAGCTATATAATACAGCAGGCCAGGGATTTCCCGAACCCTCCCCTTACGACAGGAGAATAATTGATAAAAAGGTCCGCTTTGTCGGCGACCGGGTCGCAATTATAGCAGCCAAAAACGAGAAACCAGCAAAAAAAGCCCTTAAACTTATAAAAGTAGAATATAAAATTTTAGACGCCGTATTTGATATTGAATCCGCCCGGAAAGACGGAGCGCCTCAAGTACACACAAAAGATGATTATAAATGCCAGTTTGATATCGGCGGCAATCTCGAAAAAAACATGGCTGCTTCAAATTCAGGCGGAATCGGAAATATGGAAGAAGGATTTAACCGGGCCGATACTGTAATAGAACGCGAATATACTTCGGCGCGGGTGCAATGTTCTCCGGTTGAACCGCACATTGCTTATACCAGGATAAAAAACAACCGCTTAATTGTAAGTTCTCCCACCCAGGTTCCCTACCATGTCAGAAGAATCCTGGCTTATATACTGGAAATAAAAGAGAACAAAATCCGGGTCATAAAAGAAAAAGTCGGCGGGGGCTTCGGCTCTAAGCAGGATATGGTATTGGAAGAGATACCTGCCTTTATTTCCTGGAAAACCGGGAAACCGGCATATATAAGATATTCAAGGAGCGACGAATTTATAACCAGACCGAGATATCTGATGAAAATAAAAGTTAAAGCCGGAGCTAAAAAAGACGGCACATTAACTGCTATTAATATGGACTTAAAAGCTGCCGCCGGCGCCTACGGTCCGCATTGCCTTACCGTCCCCATGAACGGCTGTTCAAAATCCCTGCCACTTTTTAAATGTCCGAATATTCATTATAATGTAAAAACTTATTATACAAACAATCCCATATCCGGCGCCTACCAGGGCTACGGCGCTCCCCAGGGCTCTTACGCTCTCCAGCTGGCTATAGCGGAACTTGCAGACAAATTAAAGATAGACCATCTGGCTTTCCTGGAAAAAAACGCCGTTGAAAAAGGATACCGCCTGGAAATATTAAAATGTCTCGGCGAAGGACAAGAGGGAATACCCCAGGTTATATCCTCGTCCGGAATCCACGAAGCGCTTAAAAAAGGCTCCGAGATGATGAAGTGGTCAAAAGAGGGAAAGGCTTTTTCCGAAAAAAATCACACCAAAAATACTGATAAGAATATACTCACCGGAAAAGGAGTAGCTATAATCCAACAGGGCTCCGGACTGCCGGGAATAGACGCGGCAAATGCTACCGTTAAAATGACCGGCGACGGCAATTTTATAGTACACTTCGGAGGAACTGATTTAGGCACGGGGCTAGATACCGTTGCCCAGAAAGTCACTGCGGAGATGCTCAATATTGACATTGACTCCGTTGAAGTTAAAGCAGCCGATACCGATGTCACCCCGTTTGATGTCGGGAGCTACGCTTCAAGCGGTACCTATTTCAGCGGTATGTCGGTTTATAACGCAGCTGAAAACATGAAAAACCTTATACTTGACAAAGCAGCCGAATTATTAAAATCCGATAAAGAAAAGCTGGTTTTAGAACATCCGGGCAAAGTTAAAAGCCCCGGCGGTTCAATGACTTATGAAGATATAGCCAGAAATACACAAAGCGGGACAGGTTCCGGCCAGCTTATAAGCACAGGGGCTTTTACCACCGACGAAGCGCCAATACCCTACGGCGCTCATTTTACCCAGGTTTCAATAAATAAAAATACCGGTGAAATCAACATAGACAAATATTATGCTCTCCATGATTCGGGAACCCCCATTAATCCTAAATTAGCCAAGGGGCAGATTTACGGCGGCGTATTAAAGACTATCGGTCATTCGCTCTATGAAGAGCTAAAATTTGATGATAAAGGAAAATGTCTTAATTCTAATTTTCTTGACTACAAAATTCCCATGATTGACGAAATGCCGGATGATTTTAAAGCCGAACTTGTATATACCGAAGACAAACTCGGCCCTTACGGCGCTAAATCCATAGGAGAAGTTGTTTCAAACGGAGCCGCTCCGGCAATCGCAAGCGCTATACACGACGCCGCCGGAATATGGCTCAGAAAATGGCCGTTTACCCCGGAAAAGATATTAAAAGCCCTTAACGGTAAATAAGTTTTGCTTTCTGATAAACATTTCGACCATTTAATATCCGCTTTAAAACTCAATCCTAAACGAGATATAATATCCATAGTGGGAGCAGGCGGTAAAACGACAGTGCTGACTCGGCTTGCAAAAGAACTTGAGCATATGAATAAAAAAGTTATCGTAACAACCACAACTCATTTAGAAATTCTTGATTTTCCCCTCATAAGATATTCTAAAAAACTCACATCCGAATTAATCAGCTACATTGAAAAAACTACCGAAAAAACTACACCGGTAATAGCAAAAAGAAAAGTAAAAGGCGGAAAGCTTAAAGGCCTCTCTTTACAGCAGATAGCTACTTTAAATAAAGAAGTGACCTTTGACTATATGATCATTGAAGCAGACGGAGCCAATCATAAATCGCTTAAAGCGCCGCACAAATACGAACCTCAGGTGCCCCTCTGCACAAGCCACTATATTGTAGTTGTCGGCTACGATATAATTGGGAAAAAATTAAATAAAGAAAATGTTCACCGGCCCCAGCTTGTAGCCAGGGCAACTAAAAGAAAACACGGCTCCGAGATACGCCCCGAAGATATAATTGCGCTTCTCAACCATCCCGACGGACTTTTAAAAAGAAGGCCGTCCGCGACAAAGACAACGGTTGTCTTAAATAAAGTAACCCGTGCTGAGAGCCAAAAGGCCGGGCAGCTGGCAAAAGATATTTTAAAATTCGGGACAGGTATAAACTCCGTAGTCTATGGCGAGATGAACAAACCGCACCAACTCTTTCTCTTCAGTTAACCGGAGCAGGCCCCGACTCTTTTACGGCATTTGCGCCATTCTATAATTAGAACCGTCCCCATTTCCGTTATTTAGCCGGCAGCCATAATCCCTGACTTGATCTGAGATATTTTCTTAAAATAACACCTGACTTTCCAAATGATGTTATAGTTATTGTTTTCTGGCCGGGATTTAATACTATAGTTGCCGAAAATTTGCCGGACGATTTTAACTTCGCGGGATAACCGTTTATCGATACACTCCGGATATTTTTCCCGTAACCGGATATTCGCATTATTCCTTCTTCTTTATTAATTACCTCAAATTTATCGAGTTCGACAAACCCCTCCGCTTTTCCGCTTACATAGACACTGCGGGAGTGCGAATAATCTCCGGTAAACCCGTCTTTATCTATTATTGCCGACCGCCAGTAATACTGGCCCGGGTCAAGTCCTTTTTTAATATATTCAGAGCTTATGTCCGCCGTCACTTCATCTTTGATAAGGTTATCAAAATTCCGGTTCTCACAAACCTGCAGTTTAAAATTTACATTAAGGGAGTCACCCCGGTATTCTTTAAATTCAAGGGCATCTTCGCCGTCTATAGGCAATACGACCGGACTTTGTGGCACCCGCCCTTTTTCAACTAAAGTCCTGAACCCTTTTATTACGGTTACCGTCTTACCCTGAGCTTTAACATCCACTTCTCCTTCTCTTACGCTGACTTTTGTAGTTTCCTCACTGTCAACTCCCACATCGTAATTCGCGCCTTTTACCGGTATAATTTCCGCCGAGGGTGTAATAACTTTTGCATCCCTTACATTTAAACCTCCTTCAAGTAATGAGGCTACGGCAGTCTTTTTTTCGGTCGGTTTTAAATAGATAAGAGAATCCGCATATACTTTAAGTTGACTTCCGACAAGAAAATCAACCCTTGCGTAAGCTTTTTTGCCGGTCATAATACCGTCCTCGGGAAAAAGCCTTTCAGAAAGTTCGCCGGGCCGCCAGTCGTTAATCTCCCTTTTTCTAATTTTAACTTCTTCTTTTATTTTCATAAGGTCGCCTACTTTGTCCTTAAGCATCTCTATGGGAACCTTTATCTTCTGCTGGGGATAGATAATATCAGGATTTTTAATACTATCTTTATTTAATTCATAAATCTCAGGCCATTGCGCCGGGTCCTTAAGATACCTGCCGGCAAAACCGTGAAGCGTATTTCCCGACCGGACTTCCACTTCTATTATTTTTGCTTTAAGCGGCAAAATAACGGCAAGATTAACTGCAATAAATATAATTATAATTTTAAACTTCATTTTTACCGTAAGGCAGGGTAAAACTAAATACCGAACCTTCCCCGGATTCGGAATCTACCCATATTCTGCCGCCGTGCGCCAGGGCTATCTCTTTTGATACGTTAAGCCCTATTCCCGTGCCCCCCATGGAGTGGCCTTTAATTTGTTTAAACCTGTCAAATATATTTTCAGACATATCAGGCGGCAGACCTTGCCCTGTATCTTTTACATATACTTTAAGAAAACCATCCTCTTTTTTTGCTCCCAGAGTTATAGTCCCTTCCCGGGGCGTATATTTCAATGCGTTGCCTAAAAGATTTATAACAACCCGTTTTATAAGTTTTTTGTCCGCTGAAATTTCAAACCCTGTACGGGCTTTTTTAACTTTTAAATTTATATTAGAATTTTGGGCCTGCGCAGTAAAGGTGATTTTGGTACTCTCCAGAAGTTCATTTATATTAAATTTATTCTTTTGAATTTCCATATTGCCCGATTCTATTTTGGCAAGATTTAAAATATCGTTAATCATACCCATCAGCCTTTCGGATTCGGCCTTTAAAACATTTAAATAGTTTTTTTCTTCTTTACCTATATCTTTTCCTCTCTTTAATTTTACTAAATCCGCCATCCCCATAATAGCCGAAAGAGGATTTTTAAGGTCGTGAGTTATAGACTGCATGAATTTTTCTTTCATATCCTCTATCTCTTTTTCCAGCGTTATATCCCGGATTACTTTGACCTTGCCGATTTTCTTTCCCCCGGCTGTGGTTACTTCGTCAGTAAAGACTTTTACGAATTTATTATTTTCTCCGTCGGATAAGTCAAGTTCGGACTCTTTTAAGTCTTTGAAAATACCGTCCGTTTTTTTCCTTTTTATATATTCGTCTATATGGCGCCCTTCTTTAATATTTTCGGTAAGATTCAGCAGCTCTTTTGCCCTGTCGTTAGCCAGCATTACATAACCGTCATAGTCAGTGAGCAGTATCCCGTCGTCTATGGAGAAGATTATAGCCTTGGTCTTTGTCCTTTCCTCCATAATTTTATCTATATGAAGTTCCCTATATTTTTTTAATGATTTTACCATCTCGTTAAAGGTCTCGGCTAAAATATTAAGTTCATCCCGGGTTCTTACTTTAACGACTCCCGTAAAATCTCCGGCAGCGACAGCTTTTGCCCCTTTGGTAAGTTTAAGTATAGGCCCGGAAAGCCTCCTGGCAAAAAGATAAGCCACAAACCCCACCAGAAGAACAGTTATTATTATCCATCGGTAGGCACTCTTTTTCACTCGGATAATTGAAGCATAGGCATATTTAAAGGGCTGTTCGGTTACTATCCCCCACCCCATACTCTTGACCGGAGCAAATGCGCTGACTGTTTCTACTCCATCGTAGTTAAAATCCATCGTTCCGATACCGGTTCTGTCTAAAACAGCCCGCACCGGAGGTATATCAAGTTTTTTCCCTTCCTTGCCACTGTCCGGGTGAGCTAAAACTTTCCCGTCCTCATCTACAAGAAAAACCGCTGCTTTACTTCCTATATCCGTATTTTTAATATCGTCCCAGATATTATTTAATGTTATTGTAATAAAAATAAAACTTTTTTCCAGAGGATAAATTATATCCATACGCGGGTTGCCTTTGCGATAATATACTTCACTTACGGCAGGTGAAGTTTTTGCCCGGTTAAATAAATCAGTGTCCGCGCGTTTAAAAAAAGCAGCTTCGCCCTCATAATCGGGATGATAAGTTTTGATATATTCCTCGCCGGAAGAGTTCAGCATAGAAACAGTTATAAAGTAATCCGAAGAAGAAAGGAGCGACCTTATTAAAACCTGTTTTCCGTTAAAATCCAATGCTGCGACCGATTGAGATTTTATAAGAAAAAGAAGTTTTTCTCTTAAAGCGCCTATGAAAACATCAACTCTGTCCGCAAGATATTTTGCGGTATTTATATGATTGGTTCTTGTTGAGTTTCTTAAAGCTTCCTGATTAATCTCTACCGTTTTATACCCTACAAAAGAAAGAGGAATAACCGCGACTAAAACAAACACGATTATAAATTTATATAATAACTTAATTTTCAATTCTTTTTAAATTTATCTCCGAGTATCTCTTTTATAGTGGGAATTAAATCTTCGCCCAGATTTGATTTTTCAAGATACCCTTCGGCTGATCTTTTAAAATACTCCTCCTGCTGTAAACTAAATCCTCCGGCTGTATAAACAATTACAGGAATCTTTGAGAATTTCGAGCTTTTATGCAGCCACTCTAACAGTTCCCTCCCGTCCATAACCGGCATTGAATAATCAATTATCATAAGATCTACAACCGGATTCTTTTTTATAGCTTCTATTGCCTCTTTGCCGTTACGCGCTTCAGAAATCCTTACATTATAAGAAACCAGGTAAGCATTTATTATCATCCTTGCATGCATCTCGTCATCGGCAAGAACTATATTTAACTTTTCACCCTTTTCAGGAAGACTGCTCATTTATTATTTTCTCTCCGAATATTTCTACTAATTCATTTTTTAATTTTTCTTCCGTTACCGGTTTAACCATGTAGCCGACCGACATATTTTTTAACTGTCTTTCAGTCTCATTTGTAAATCCTTCGGAAGTAAGAATCAGTGTCGGAATTTTACCGCCGATCTTCTCAATCAGCTCCATCCCGTCCATAGCCGGCATGGAATAATCAACTATAACCGCATCATAAGAATCCTCTTTTAAAAATTTAAGCGCTTCCAATCCGCCGGAGGCCTCATCAACCTCAATACCAAGCATCTTAAGGTGGGCTTTAGTCAGCAATCTTGTCGCATATTCGTCGTCGCATACTAAAATTTTCACATCTAACTCTCCTTTCCCGAAGACTTTGCCGAAAACTTTCCCGAAGACTTTCCCGAATAAAACTTCTTTTTGTATTCATCTATAAATTTAGATGCTAATTCACCGTCAAAATGGGTCCCGCTGCATTCTTCAAGCTCTTTTAACGCTTCGTCTTCACTTAATGCTTTACGGTAAACTCGCTGAGATACCATAGCGTCAAAGGCATCTGCGACAGTGATAATACGGGCAAGATATGGAATTTTGTCTTTCTTCAAACCGTCGGGATACCCGTCGCCGTCCCATCTTTCGTGATGGTGCTTAATCCCCCCAAGAAGCGGGCCGAACTCTTTTATATGTTTTAATATATTTACTCCTCTTTGAGGATGCTCTTTTAATCTACCACACTCTTGATCAGTGAGCTTTTCTTCTTTTGTAAGTATATAGCCGGGAACCGCTATCTTGCCGATGTCGTGCAAAAGCGCAGAGAGCCTTAAATATTCCAGCTGCTGCTTATCTAACTCCAATGCTTTACCTAAGAGCATAGAATAAAGAGTAACCCTTCTTGAATGACCGTGAGTATAGGGATCTTTCCCGTCAATGGCTGCGGCAAAAGCTTCTACTGCCGAAATAAAAAGTTTATGAATATCTTTGTAAAGCTTTAATCTTTCATAAGCTGCCGCTATCTGGCCGGCAATATTTTTCGCCCATACCAGGTCACTGCCCACAAAGACTTCACGATCAGTACCTCCCGAAACAACAAGAACCCCCACAGCTTCACCGGAAACTACAAGAGGAACAGCTATTATTCTTTTTATGTCTGAAGATCCGGAAACATCATCAATATTTTTATTATAACTCTCTTCGGCAGAAACATCATGTACCATCCGGGGGCGTTTACTTTGTAAAACCATTCCTGTTATGCTCCCCGACAAAGTCCCCTCAAATATTTGACGGTTGCCTTTTCTGTCGTAAAAATAACTGCTGCCGTCTTTAGTTTTCATATAAACCCTTAGTCCCGAAGCTTTTAAAAATTTTTTAAGCTGGACGCTAAGTATTTTTATCAGTGACGATGTGTTTTTATCTGTTGATGTGCCCTGGTTAGCATTTATGATAATATTCATCAGCATAGCGTCTTCCAGAAGTTTTTTCTTTAACCGGTGCTGCTTAATAAAATGGGCAAGAGCCCGGGTGATTTTTTTAACAAGATTTGTATTTTTTTTGGAAGTAAGGCAAATCACTATTCCCACATCTTGTTTTTTATATTTAATAGGGGCGGCGATAGAGTATTTATACCCTGAGTACTTTTGTTTTAAAATTTGAGGTGAATCTTTATCTTTTAGAAGATTTTTTGCCTCGGTGTTGAGCTTAAAAAAAAATTTGTCTTCTTTTATAAAATTAAGTCTGCCCGAATTTTCATTTATTACCCCTACATTCCAAAGTGTGTTTTTTGCTTTTTTTGAAAGTTGGGCGGTTATAAATTCCAGTAATTCAGAAGTTGATTTATCTGAATCAAGACATCTGTAAATAAATTCAGTAGATATATCTTTGGCATTAAACAAAATTAACCCCCGGGGTTATTCCAAATCTTCCGGCCAAACAATCTGGCCGGCATGAAAAATCAAACAGTTTTTAAAATATTATGCTTTGTTGTTTGAACCCAGTACATTTATTATCTTATGTTTATAGAGCTCTTTCAACATTTCACGGGCCGGTCCGAGATATTTTCTGGGATCAAATACTTCCGGTTTCTCGTTAAAGACTTTCCGGACCGCAGCGGTTACAGCAAGCCTGCCGTCGGAATCTA
Organism: Elusimicrobiota bacterium; assembly: GCA_027858455.1. Lineage (GTDB taxonomy): Bacteria > CG03 > SLGR01 > SLGR01 > JAGXOG01 > JAGXOG01. Next base: position 12,132 of record JAQICQ010000202.1, read on the forward strand.
TATTTATTTTACAAACCGCGGATTTAGCTGCCTGTCTGAGCTGATCTTCGGGAATACCTATGGCATCTTTAATCGCGCCGCCGTTATCGTTTATTGTTTTAACTATATCTTTAGGAACGGAAGAAGAACCGTGCAATACAATAGCAAAACCCGGAAGCCTTTTTTCTACTTCCTTTAAAATATCAAATTTAAGAGGAGGCGGCAGATATTCGCCAGCATCATTTTTTGTGCATTGTTCAGGTT
>JAQICQ010000217.1 GCA_027858455.1 Elusimicrobiota bacterium
ATATAAATATAAGCAGAAACCCTGTCTTATTTACCGTCCCCTGAAGGGACATGGTTCCGGCATCCGCGGCATATACATTTTCAAAAGTTTTCTTATTTAAAGCCGGATTGGCTGTTCTCATCAGATTCTTATACCCATTTTATTTTTTCTCTGCCAGCAATTCCCTAAGCTTTGAATTTACAAGCTGCGGATTTGCCTGGCCGCCGGTTTCTTTCATTATGCTCCCCACCAAGGCCCCTATTACCCCCTCTTTTCCGGAAAGATATTTCTTAAATATTTTCGAATGATTTTCAATTGTTTTTTTACATATTCCCTCTATTTTATCATCGGAAGTTATCTGTTTCATCCCTTCTTTTTCAACAATATCAGATGGGGATTCCTGTTTATCCCACATAATTTCAAATATTTTCTTTGCCATCTTACCTGAAATAGTGCCGTCTTCTATAAGAGAGACAAGTTCTGCAATCATCTTTGAAGATATCCGGCTCCGGGTTATTTCCAACTCGGCGACATTTAATTTACCCGACAGCTCTACCGTTATCCAGTTAGTAAGTGTTTTTACAGTTGCCTCATCTGTTTTTGTAAGTCCGTCTACTGCTTTTTCAAAAAAATCCGCAAGCTCTTTTTCAGCCGTAAGTACACCGCAGTCATATTCCGAAAGATTATATCTTTTCATATATCTTTTAACTTTTACCCGGGGAAGTTCGGGGAGCGTTTCTTTTATGCTTTGAATAAATGTTTCTTCTACTTCAAGCGGAGGAAGATCGGGTTCAGGGAAATACCTGTAATCGTGAGCTTCTTCTTTTGAACGCATGGATTTAGTTACTTCTTTTTTCTCGTCCCAGAGGCGCGTCTCCTGAACTATTACACCGCCTTTTTCCAGCTCGGCGGTCTGTCTTTTAACCTCGTAAGAAAGAGCATTTCTTACCCCTCTGAAAGAATTCATGTTTTTTATTTCTGATTTAATGCCAAGTTCTTTTTCCCCTTTTTTTCTGAGGCTTATATTGGCATCGCATCTCATTGAACCTTTTTCCATATCGCAGTCGCTCACCTCGCAATAACGGAAAATACTGCGCAGTATTTTAAGGTACCGGGCTGCTTGGTCGGGAGATTTTATTTCGGGTTCCGATACTATTTCCAAAAGGGGAGTTCCCGTCCTGTTATAATCCACAAGAGAACCGGCGGCGGTATGTTTAAGTTTGCCGGCATCTTCCTCCATGTGAGCCCTGGTAAGATTTATCTTCTCCCCGTCTACATAGACATGCCCCCCTTCGGCAAGAGGAAGCTTATACTGGGAAATCTGATAGTTTTTGGGAAGGTCGGGATAAAAATACTGTTTACGGGCAAATACCGATTTCTTTTTTATCCTGCATCCGAGAGCAAGGGAGGCTTTTATAGCAAGTTTTACGGCCTCTTTATTTATAACCGGTAAAACTCCGGGCTGGCCCGTACAAATCGGACAAATTCTCGAGTTAGGTTTGCCTCCGAATATGTTTTCGCATCTGCAGAATAATTTTGAGGCAGTCTTTAAATGTATATGCACTTCAAGCCCTATTACTGTTTCAAATTTTTCTTTATTCATGATTTATTATAAAGCCCCTCTATCGCGCGGGCGCCCCTTAATATTTTTTCTTCCGAAAGATAGTCGCCCGTCAACTGAATTCCTACAGGAAGCCCTGCGCTGTCGGTGCCGGCGGGAAGACTTAAGCCCGGCACACCCGCTAAATTACACGATATTGTATAGATATCAGAAAGATACATCTGCAGCGGGTCGTTAAATTTCTCCCCCAGTTTAAATGCCGTAGTCGGCGAAGTCGGGCTTATAATAAGATCTACTTCCTTAAAAGCCTTTTCATAATCCTGTTTTATAAGCGTCCTTACTTTCTGCGCTTTTACATAATACGCTTCGTAGTAGCCGGCAGAAAGAGCATAAGTTCCTATCCTTATCCTTCTTTTAACTTCCGGCCCGAAACCCTCCTGCCTGGATTTTATATATTCTTCTATAAGTTCATCTGCATTATCCGATCTGTAACCGTATTTTACGCCGTCATACCGGGCAAGATTTGCCGAAGCCTCGGCAGGGGCTACTATATAATAAGTCGCAACGGCGTATTTTGTATGGGGCAGAGAAACTCTCTTTATTTTCGCGCCATTTTTCTCTAATTCTTTAACTGTTTCGGTAACTCTCTCTCTTATTGAATCCGACAATCCCTCCCCCATATACTCTTCGGGAACCCCAAATACCATCCCCTCAACACCTTTATTTATATCTTTTGTATAATCTTTTTTTGCTATATCGAGACTCGTAGAATCCTTCGGGTCGTATCCTGAAATAACATTTAATATTATCGCGGCATCTTCAACCGTAGCTGCAAAAGGCCCTATCTGGTCAAGCGAAGAAGCAAAAGCCACAAGACCGTACCGGGAGACCAAACCGTATGTAGGTTTTAAACCCACTACTCCGCACATAGCGGCCGGCTGTCTTATGGAACCGCCGGTATCAGAGCCCAGCGAACCAAGCACCTGGCCTGCTTTGACCGATGCGGCCGAACCTGAAGAAGAACCGCCGGGTATTCTGGTTATGTCAACGGGATTTTTTGTCGGGCCGTAAGCTGACGTTTCCCCCGAAGAGCCCATTGCAAATTCATCCATATTGGTCTTACCAATAATTATCGCGCCGGCTCTTTCTAATTTTTCTACGGCGGTTGCCGTATAGGGAGAAGTATATCCTTTAAGTATTTTTGAGCCGCAGGTAGTTTGGGTCCCTTCCAGCATCATATTGTCTTTTACGGCAAAAGGAATTCCCTTAAGCGGCAGGTCTGCGGAAATCTTATCAACTTCTTCTGCTTTTTTAATAGCTCTTTCTTTAGATAAACTTATAAAAGAATTAAGTTGAGCCTGCGACTCATCAATACCGGAAAGATATTTTTTGAGATTTTCAGATGCTGAAATTTTACCGGAGGATATTTTATCTGCTGTTTCTTTTATTGTCATTCTATAATCTTTTTAACCCGGTAAAAACCGTCTTTAAAGTCCGGAGCATTATTTGCAAGCTCTTCTTTATTCTTAAATTCACGGGAGGTGTCATCGGCAAGCTTTAGTTTTTTTACAAGCGGCTGGCTCATAGGAGAAATATCGGCAGTATCCAGATTGTTTAACTGTCCTATATATTTTAATATTTTATTTAATTGTCTCGAAAAATCCCCCGGAATCTCTTCTTGTTCGCTGAAATTCAGGCGGGCGAGTTTTGCTGTCTTTTCTACTTCATTTTTATCCATAACTCTATATAAGTTTTAAAAGCACTATGCCGCCGGCTATTAAAATTGCTCCGATAACCGCCACCGGCCCTTTCTCCGACATAAACCATATTGCTGCTTTTGATAAACTCGCAGGAGCTATGAGATAAACAAGTCCTTCCAAAAATATCAATATAGCGGTAATCGCTATAACCCAG
>JAQICQ010000236.1 GCA_027858455.1 Elusimicrobiota bacterium
ATTAGAACCGTCCCCATTTTCATTAAATTTTTTTACCTTTTTAAAATTTGACAACTCAAACATATTATGTAATATCATTTATATATGATAAGTATGTATTTACATATTACTAAGGAGAAACTATGGACAAACCTTTTAAACCTAACTATTACGGAACGGCTACCGTAGGCACCAGAGGCCAGGTAACGATTCCCGTTGAAGCGCTAAAAAAAAATGATATCAAACCGGGCGATAAACTTTTAGTTATCAGCGGTCCGCATAATGGCGGTATCTCTTGTATGCATCCCGCCGGACTTATGGAATTTATGGAAAATGTTCTGGAATTCAAGGAAACTATAGCAAAAGATATTGATGATAAAAATAAATAAAAAATTTATCAGGATATATTTAGTATTCTTATCATTTATAATTTTTGAAGCCCGCGGGAGCTTTGCTGCCGACACTGACAATTACAATTCTATTGAAAAATGCATACAAATAGGGTTGAAAAATAATACCGGCCTGCTTAAAGCCAAATACGACCTTAAATCAGCAAATGAAGCAGTTAAATCTTACCGGGCGCTCTTTGAGCCGGCAATAAATTTATCAGGCGGGAGAACCGACATAGACGCTGTCGGATATGATATAGTTAAAGACGGCTTTTCTGCGGGTATAAAAAAACAATTTTATAAAACAGGCGGACAGTTACAACTCTCATCAGAAAACGAAAAGACCGACACCTCCAGCCCTTTGTCTTCTATTAATCCCTACTATAGTTCTGAAGTTTCCCTTTCATATATTCAGCCTCTCACAGAAAATTTCTTTGGTAAAAATATAAAAACCAATATGAACCAAATAACAATCGGAAAAGACATATCTCTTATGTCATTCATATATATTAAACAGCAGCTGGTTAATACAATAAAAAAAGCCTACGCCGAATATGCTTATGCTCACAAAAACCTGCGGATAAATAAAGAGAAACTTGACAGAGCCAAAAAGTTATTTGCCCTCAATAAGCAGAAATTTATAGACGGACTTATTGAAGAAGTCGATCTTATAGCGACAGAGGCGGCGGTTACCATTAATGAAGCTGCTACTATGAAAGCAGAAACCGCTGTGGAATTCTCGCACGATAATTTATGCTATATAGTCGGTGTAAAACCAAAAGATTACAACACAGAACCTTCCACTAAAATATACACGGTTTCTATTAATCATACAAAAGCAATTGCCGAGGATATACTTAAAAATGCTCTTGAAAATCGTCAGGATTTAAAAATATTAAAAGCTCAAAAACAAAAGATTGAAATGGATTATTCAATTAATAAAAACAAAAAACTTCCTTCTGTAAATCTTATAACCCGGTACGGTATATTGGCCGAAGGCCCTGATTACAACGCCACCTAGGACTCTGTTTTATCCGGAGAAAAGCCCTTTTGGTACGCCGGTTTAAATGTGGACTTTTTTTTGTTCGGACAAGCCGACAGGAGCCGTTTAAAAACAACCTCAAATAATCTTAAAAAAACAGAACTCAGCATAAAAGATAAAATAACTTCTATTGAAACAGAGTGCAGGGATATTGCCCGGAAATTAAATACTCAAAACAAATACGTAGCAGCATCAATGTCCGCTAAAAATCTCCAGAGAAAAAAACTTAATCTCGAGGAGGAAAAATTCAATCAGGGAAGGTCTTCAATACAATGGGTTCTCCGCTATCAGGACGACCTCGCCGCAGCATTAAGCAACTACTACCGAGCCCTTACTGATTATTATAACCTTAAGGCCGACCTGGAATTATATACAGGAGCTTATAAATGAGCATAGCCTCTTTTTCAATAAAGCAAAAAGTCCTTGTTAATCTTATTACTATCGCCATCATAGTTTTCGGGCTGTTCTCAGTTTCAACTATGCAGCGCGAAGGTTTTCCTAATATAACTACAGATTATGCAATAATAAATACTCTCTATCCAAATGCCTCTCCGGAAGATGTAGAAGACCTCATCACTATACCTATCGAAGAAAAGATAGGCGCTCTGGACGGCATTGAAACTTATGCTTCAATATCAAGAGAGAGTTTCTCAACTATTATCATTGAAATGGAAGCAGATGCTGATAACAAAGATACAATACTTAATAATATAATAAGAGAAGCTGATAAAGCTCAGCTTCCCGCTGACGCGGAAGACCCGGTGGTTAACAATATCAAACCGGAAATGCCACTTTTGGAAATATCTTTTTCGGGACAAATATCAAAAGAAAAAATGATACGGGAACATGTTAAAGAACTGGAAAACATATTAAAGAATATCGAGGGTGTAGCTTCCGTCACCAAAGTCGGCTGGAGAGAAAGAGAGATAAGTATTGAAATTAAACCGGAAAATCTTGACAAATATTATGTTTCCCTCCCTCAGATAATAAACAGTATAAAAAACAGCAATATAAGCCTTCCCGGAGGAAAATTTGAATCCGACTCAAAAGAAATGATTCTCCGCACAATGGGGGAAGTCAAAACCCCGAGGATTTTGGAAATATTATAGTAAGGACCAATCCGGACGGTAAATATCTTTTTGTAAAAGATGTTGCTGAAGTACTCGATACTTATGAAGAAAGAAAAACCTTAAACAAAACCGGCGGAAAATATTCTATAAACCTTATTCCGAAGAAAAAGACAAGCGGAGATATAATAAGGATAACAGACAGCATAAAAAAAGAACTTAAGGATTTTAAAAAACGTCTTCCCGATGAAATATCTGTCAATATTTTAAACGAGAGCGCCGAACGTGTGAAATTACGGTTAAATACATTAACATCAAACGGAATAATAGGCCTTGTGATGCTTATAGCTCTTCTTCTTTTATTTCTTAATGTCAGGATAGCATTTGTAACTTCAATCGGCATTCCTTTTGCTTTTCTGGCGGCGATGGCAGGTATGTCATACTTCGGCGTAACATTAAATATGATAACAATGTTCGGTCTTATTATTGTGCTGGGCATGATTGTCGATGACGCCATAGTAATATCAGAAAATGTATATCGCTATATGGAGGCCGGCATGCCCCCAAAAGAGGCGGCGGTAAAAGGAGCATCAGAACTCGCCGGGCCTGTAACAACAACAATACTTTCATCTCTTGCTGCATTTGTTCCGTTAATGTTTTTGCCCGGTATGATGGGCAAAGTTCTGAAGTTTTTTCCTATGGGAGTTATATGGTGCCTTGTCGCTTCACTCTTTGAAGCGCTGGTTATTCTGCCTTCCCATCTCGCTGAATGGGCAAAACCCCTTAAACACGATAAAGATTTTAATATACCGCCGCAGCAAACTAAAAAGAAAAATTTGATAAAAAAAATATTTTTCCTCCCAAAATCAGGTTTACTGATTTTAAAAGAATATCTTTTTTCTCATGACCGTAAAGGCAGTGAAAGCGTCTGGTTCAAGGCCCTCCTTACAAGATACACAAAAATCTTAAGCTTTGCTACAGCCCATAGATATTTCATTAGTTCTATGGCCGGTATAGTTATTGTCGGCTCTATACTGTTTGCTGTCAAAATAATGCCTTTTAAACTTTTCCCGGGCACCTCCGATGAATTTGTAATACGGTTAGAAGCAGAGGAAGGAACTTCGCTGGAGGATACTGACAAACATCTTTCAAAAATAGAAAAGATTTTACTTGATTTGCCTGATGACGAGATGAAAAACATTACTGCAACCGTCGGTTACTGGGGCTCTGTCTCACGAAATGACACAAGCGATAAAAACGGAAGCCAGTTCGGTCAATGCGTCGCATATCTTACAAACGAACAAAAAAGAAAGAGGAATACAGATAAAATAATATCTTCCGTAAGAAAAAAGATACAAAATCTCAATTTAGATAAATCAATAACAATAGAATTTGAAAAGACAAGACACGGCCCGCCCGTAGGAAAGCCGGTTGCTCTCCAGATAAAAGGCGCTGAACTTACGATGCTTGAAAATATATCTGCTGAAATGATGAATTATATGAAAACTCTTACCGGCGTCTATGATATAAAAGACAGTTTCCAGGCCGGCAAAGATGAACTGCACGTATTTATTGATAAACCCGAAGCGGCAAGGCTCGGCCTTGATGTAAGAACTATTGCTTCAACGATAAGGCAGGCCTATGAAGGAGGCATTGCAACTACAATCAGAAAAGACAATGAAGATATTGATGTCATTGTCCGGCTTACCAGAGAAGAGAATGACAGCATGGATATTTTAAAAGAACTTACAATACCTAACAATACCGGCAGGCTTATAAAACTCAACAAAGTAGCTTATTTTAAAACAGCTGAAAGTATTGAAAAAATACACAGGGACGAGGGTAGAAGAACCGTAACAATTTCTGCAAGAATTGATGAAAATATAACTACCTCGGTAGCGGCTAACAAAAAAATATTTTCTAATTTCAGTAATCTTTCGGAAACTTATCCCGGATATTTTCTTAAAGAAGGCGGGGAATGGGAGGACACCAAAGAATCAGTGCAGGCTATATTTAAAGCTTTTATAATAGCCTTTGTCCTGATATACATAATTCTTGCGACACAGTTTCAGTCATTCTTACAGCCCATTATTATAATGGTTTCAGTGCCGTTTGGAATTATAGGAGTAATAGCGGCCTTATACCTTCACGGCCTTCCTATAAGTATGCTGGCTCTTATGGGAACAGTCGGCTTGGTAGGTGTTGTTGTAAACGACTCGCTTATCCTTGTTAATTTTATTAACACCCGGCGCAAAGAGACAAAAGATGTCCGCAATGCTGTAATAGACGCAGGCCGGACACGGCTCAGGCCGATACTTCTGACTTCTATAACTACAATAGTAGCGTTGATGCCTATGATATACGGCATAGGCGGAAGCGAGCCTTTTCTTATACCTTCCGCAATAGCTATGGCATACGGTTTATTGTGCGCAACAGTAGTTACTCTTATTATAGTCCCCTGTATCTATTTAATAATTGAAGATATAAAAAATATAGTTTAATTACCCTGCCTTTTTGTTTACGGTAATTGAAATATTTTCCCTTTTTCCCCTATAAGTTCAACATGCCCGGGTGGATTAGTTACCCCCGAAGCTATTATTTTTTTTGATGTTCTTTCCTTTAACTTCTGCCACTCCGGACTAAATGGTTCTACGGCTATCGTATAATCATATTTTTTTCCAGGTATCCCGCCTCCGGCGTATATAAATATTGCTGAAGGCGCTTCAATCCCGGCCTGTATATAATTATCCCTTATATCAAGATATTTATGCTTTGGCTCTGTAATATTAATCCTAAAATTACTGTATCTGAAAATATCTTTATGGAAGACCTTTTTCAGCCGGACATTTTCCAAAGAAGCCTTAAATTTTTCCCAGCGCAGCGGATTGCCGGTAATACCCGGGCAATATATATTTATTGTTTTAAATGAACCGGCGAAGCCGGCAACCCTTTCAAGCTTCCCGTAAGACGGATGAATCAGATAAATATCATTTACTTTAGTTATCCCTTTTGAATAAAGATAATTTTTCGCCGCGCGGGCATTTATATCCTTTGTTCCCGCAAAAAGGACTGTCTCAGAATTATCCGGCCTAACTAAAAAACAAACCCCGTCCTTGCCGCTTATGGCAGTAATAAAACTATCTTTCTTAATAACCTCTTTCGTTATTCCGATGGCGGTAAAGAGCAATCCGGCAATTATTAAGATACGGCGGTTCCTCTTTTTTTTAACTCCGATGCCTATTAGAAAGACATAAAAACCAAATATAACTAAGAAAGAAAATTTACCTGTATAAAATCCGCCGGCGGAATAATCCTTTACTAATTTTGCCGTCTGCGCTATGCCTGTTATCGCATACCCGGCCGACACCGCGTAAATCTGCGCTAAAAAACCGGAGAACGACGCAACTAAAAGAAAGACAAACCCCAGCGAAACCGCCAGCCCCGCCAGAGGAACCACTAAAAGATTGGTGATCGGTGAAAGGAGAGGCAGATAGTAAAAGTTCCAGGTTATTACCGGAACAATTGCCGCCACCGCCGCCAGCGAAACCGCCAGAGGGCGCCCTAAATAGCCTGAAAAAACCGGAGAAAGATATACTATGCCAAAAACTGCAAGGAATGAGAGCTGAAAACCCGGGTCGTACAAAAGAGCGGGATTTATCACTAAAAGAGCTATGACCGCAAAAAAGAGATTGTTATATATATTTCCTCTCCCCCCTGTGAGCTTTCCGGCAAAAAGCATGGCAAACATAACCCCTGCCCTCATCGCAGAAGGCCTGGCGCCGGCAATTGTTATATATGAGGCCATTACAAATATCGAAATCAGATAGCTGTATTTTTCTTTAATCCTTAAAATATAAAATATTATATAAAAAATATACATAACCAGCCCTACATGAAGTCCGGATACGGCCAGTATGTGAGTTATGCCTGCATACCTAAAAGAAGCCAGTGTTTCCTTTTTGACCTCACCGGGCATCCCCAAAAGCATCCCCTTAAGTATCCCGGCTTCCTCCTCCCCCATATAGTTATCGGCTGTTTTGGCTATATACTCTCTGGACTTGCCTATAATACCGGCAATACCGTCATTCCTTATTACATTTATCTCTTCCGGATAACAGACCGTAAAAGCCCCCTTTGTCTTTAAATACCGGGCGATATCTAAAGCAGCGGGGTTCCGCTTGCCGGGCGGCGGTAAAAACCTGCCCGTTATGCTTACATAAGCCCCGGGAGGAGGCTTTTCGTCGCTCTCTTTTAAAAATACCATAACTCTGCCTGAGGCCTGTAAAGTATCTTCGCCCAGGTCAACTTCCTTAATTTCTAAAAGAGTGCTCCTCACCGGAAGCTTAATCTTTCCCCGCGCGGTTCCCGTAAACGGGGTAATCTGGGATATGTCCCCGGGGCCCGGATTTGTTTTATATATGTAATTTGCCGATGACAGCAGGAGCAGCCCTGCAAGAAAAATACCCCGAGCGATCGTCTTTTTTTTAAAAAGACCTCCCGTCAATATTGAAATAATGAAGATAATTAAAGATAAGGCAATAAAATATACGATATTTATGTCAGCCGAGAATATATATTTCCCGGCAACAATTCCGATTATTACCGCCGCAGCGGGAAGCAGAAGAGGAACCGGCTTATTATTTATTGTTATATATAATGCTATTTGACTTCCTCTACTTCAATCGGAGGATTGAGGTAAGTTTCCTTCGGCGCCGCACCGATTCCGAGTTTTTTGAAAAACCCTTTCTTTTTACTTATATTGACAGTTTGTCTACTCTTTATTCTTTCCGTGAAATTTATTCGGCTGAGGTCTGCTTTTTCGGTTAATCCGCCGGCTTTTTCAATTAAATCAACTATCCTGCTGCCTTTGAAAAGTTTATACTTGCCGGGATTTTTTACTTCACCTGATATAGTTACCAGGATTCTATTAAGTTTTGGAGAATTGTTTTTAGTTTTAGACGGAGGGAACAACTGTTCTGTTCGGTAAAGATACCCAACATAGCCTACTGCGCCGAAAAACAATAAAAATGAAGCCACTTTTAAAACACCGGGTTTTTTTGGTTTATATTTTTTCAATGTTGTCTAAAGCCCCTTTGCAATATTTTTTTTATTGCAGTTACAATTACTATAATTACTGACAACACACCCCCGCAGCGACTTATTTTTCTTCTTTTTTCCTTATATTTTCCAATCGGAACTTATTTTATCGGCTTTTTCTTTTAACTCTTCTATTCTTTCCTTTAAATTGCCGTCGTCCGAAACCTTAATTTCTTCAAGGCCGGACCTGATATCTTCGGCGAGCCTGCGGTCAGATTCCACCGCTTTCCTGAATTTAGCGACCGTATCGTTAAATATATCAGCCATCTGAGTAAATTCGTCTCCGTCGCGCAGATACATCTTATAAGTAAGATCTCCCTCTTTAACTTTCAGCATGCTCTTTTCAAGTTTAAATATAGGACCCGCAAATTTATGAGATACTATAAAACTTACTACAACGGCAATGACTATAAGAACAAGAATTTTCCCATACATAATCTGGTTCATGCTTTGAATATACTCCGACACCCCTGGTATATCCTCTAAATACTGCTTTAAGAAACCCTGTATTGAAATATAAAAATCCGTTCCGACAGCAACGGCTGTTACCGTTACCGCAAGAAATACTATTACTGCATACTTAATCTGGAATGATTTCTTTATTATTAACTGTCTTCTTTTAAAGTGCTTTTTGCTCATATTATTTTTATCTTTCTGTTGTAACCCGATAGTTTTTGCCATCGCTTAATATTTCAATATTTCCTTTTAAATCCGTCCTGTAAACTCTTGCTTTCCGGTTTTCATAACGGCGGATTATTTCAAAATTCGGGAACCCGTAAGGGTTATATCTGCCGCAGGATACTACCGCAGCTTCCGGCTTAACTATATCCAGAAACGGCTTACTGCTTGAAGAAGTTGACCCGTGGTGGGGCACTTTCATTATAGTGGATTTTATATCTTTTCCGTATCCCATCATGTCAAGTTCGGCATGTATCTCGGCATCACCCGTAAAGAGATAAGAGACCTCACCGGCGACAATCCTGATTGCAACCGAAGAATTATTTTCATCCCGTCCTGTACCTTTATATAATTTCAAAGGCCCTAAAAACTGGCAGGTGATATCTTCTCCGAAAGGCAATGTCTGCCCTGCTTTAGACGTTTTAAATTTTACAGACGGCTTGTTTCTTAACGCTTTAAAAAGGTCTTTTGTAATATAGGTAGTGTGGTCTGTGCCGTTATCATAATATCTTCCAACATTAAAGTTTTTTATTATATAAGGAAACCCGCCAATATGATCTCCGTCCTTATGAGTACCGACCAAATAATCTATTTTACTTATGCCCTCCGATTTAAGATATGGTATTATTCTGCTTTGGGCAAAATTTCTCGACTCCCGTCCTTCCGACATAAATTCCGTCACCCACCTGGAAGGCCCGCCGTCAATCAACATAACTTTCCCGCCCGGTCTTAAATCTCTTACCAACGTGGCGTCTCCCTGGCCTACATAAAGAAATGTTACTTTTATATAAGGTTTACCAACTTCTGTTTTTGAAAATAATTTTTGCCGAAAATGGCTAAACCGGGGGTTTAAGAAAAGAAACCCAATAAGAATAACGGTAAAAACCGCAAAAATCAGAGTTAATACAACTGCCTTTTTTCTGCTGCCTTCTTTTATATCAGCCATTATCTTTCGTGTTTATCCTCTTCTGTCTCCTCGGTGCCTCCGGGCTCGGGCATAGGCTCATTCTCCTGAAGATTCATAATCTTGTCCTTGTGTTTTGTGCGGATTTCCTGCTCCATCGGACATCCTATAAGGTGGTCGCATCCGCCACAATATTTATTCCATGTCGGAGGAAAAAGCTCTACCGCTTTCTTTTCTCTTTCTGCCGCAGGATAATTATCATACTTTTTCAGTTCTTCTTCTTTTTCGGCCATCGTTCCGACAGTCTTATTAACCTCATCTATAAAATCAGGAATATCTTCTTCTGTACGGGTTGAAGTTATTCTCTCGGAAAACTTAAGAAATTCCAAAGAAAGGGATTCCACCTCTATACCAAGCTGTTTCAATGCCCAATAGTACGAAGTAAGCTGGAGATCGCCGTCAACCGCTTCCTGCGACCTTCTTTTCGGATCGGTTTTATAATCAAGAATATGATAACTTCCGTCCGCTCTCTTTTCAAGCCTGTCAATATAACCTATAATCACATAATCGTTGCCTATGGGCAGCTGAAAATAAAGTTCAACGGAATAGGCAGGTACATACTGACCGTCTATGAATTTATCATAATAGTTAGAACACCACTCCCACCCTTCTTTCTTGTATTTTGCTTCCTCTTCATTGGATCTATACCCCTCGCTGTGCCAGTTATCCTCAAACATGATTCTCAGCTGTTTCTTTGAAGACTGGTAAGGATGGATAAAAAACTCCTCAAAAGTTTCATGACAGGAATGACCTATAGCAAAGAAATGTTTGGGTTTCGGAGAAACCTTGTCTATATAGAGTTTCCGGTAATTATGTGGACAGTTCTTATACGACCCCATCTTTGAATATGAGAAAGTCATCCGCCCGCGCTCACGCGCATTCCTGAAGATGCCCCGGTACGGCGCCTGCAGACCTTTCCATGCAGGGCATACAATCTCATAATCGCACCATCCGCAAAGTGGGCCCTGAGAGAAATCAAATCTTTCAAATTTAATATTTTGGACAGTTTCTTCCATATCCTCAAAAGTCTGTTTAATTAATCTTTTCTGGGGATTACAGGGCACCTTTGTCCTGTTGGAGAGATAATAAAAATAAAAGTTCCTTAATTTTTTCTTCCATTTTTTTTCAAACATCATGGTGTATATCATAGCCTGAGTATCTCCACCTAGCATTATGGCTTCTTCGTCTTGGGTTCTTTTGCCGGTCTTATAATCAACAATTTCAAGCTCGCCTTCAGGGGTTTTCTCTATCCTGTCAACATATCCGAGTATATCTATTCCTCTGCGAGTTATGGTAAGGGGTTTTTCAAGCGCTACTATTTTATTTGGGTTTGTCTGGTTATCTTTAAAATATTCTTCAAGCATCTTAACCCCGCGTTTTTTAAACTCCTCTTCTTCTTCGGCGGAGTTATATATGGTTTTTAGTTTTTCTATAGTCGCGGCGGTTTCTTCTTTGGATAATTTTGCTTCGGCGAGCGCAACTTTCCACCGGTGGACCGGCGGCCCCGAAACAGATTCCATCATATACTCTTTGTTCTCTTCCCAAACTTTTTCGTATTCTCTCATTAAATCGTCAAAGGTCCCCTGGTTTCCTCTTAAATCAAATTTTGAGTGAAATTCAAAGAGAGCATCGTGAATTGTGCTTCCAAAATGCAAATGGCCGGAAGGGAAACCTTTAAGCCCTTCTTCGTAAGCAAACTTATATTTTAACGGGCAGGTAGAATACATATTTAACCGGGAATTACTCATCGTTACATTAGGCCTGAAAAAGAACCTGTAAGTATTTCCCGCCAGCTCTATTGATTTTTTGTATATATTACTTATAAAATTCATATCTGTATTTTTTAAATATTACCATTTTTTAGAAGCTGATTCCATCTTTTTAACTTTTATTTTCAATGTTTTTTAATAATCTGCTTTTTAGTCCGGTTAAGGTTAATCCGGTAACTTCATTCTTTTTTTCATCATACCGCACTACCACGCCGTCCCCTATATCAGCGCTCATTGACGGTTTTGGGCTCCCCATAGAGATATACAACACATCTGCTTCTTCATCATAATCCCAGTTAATTTTATCTTTTTTCTCCATAATTTTTATTGCTTCCACAGGATTTTCCTCCTCTTTGAAATATTTTTAGTTAAATAAGCTGTAATAATAAACCCGTCTTCTTCTTTAGTCTCTTTATAAACTACTGTGACACTCCACAGGGCACGCCCTGAGGCTTCTGTTTAGTTTACTAAACTTTCTTTTTCCTGTTTCAGCGTCGAAGGTAACCCTTCAACTCCACGGGCGTTGATTTGGCTCTGCCCGAGCCTACAAATATTTATACCGGCGTTTAAATCTCTATCTAAAGAAACTCCACAATCAGAACAATCAAATTGTCTTTTATTTAAAGGCATATCTTGAATATTCCCACAATTTGAACAAGTTTTGCTTGTTGGAGCAAAACGATCAATTTCAATAAAATACTTGGAATTCCATTTTGCTTTATATTTAAGTTGCCTTTTAAA
>JAQICQ010000045.1 GCA_027858455.1 Elusimicrobiota bacterium
GTATTTCTTTTTGATAATTAACATCAAAATTATATAATTAATGGCATGGGAAATCAAATTTAAAAATTAGCTTAATGTTAGATAAACAAAAAAATATAGATGCGGTAATCTTAGCGGCGGGGGCTTCCTCAAGAATGGGCCGTTCTAAAGCTTTATTGAGAGTTGGAAAGACCACATTTGCGGGTTTGATACAAAGCAAATTAAATAAAGCCGGCATAAAAAACATATATTTAGTATTGGGCGCCCGTGCGAATTATATAAAAAAAAATTTGAATACGGAAGGTTTAAATATTATAATAAATAATTCATGGGAAAAAGGACAGTTAAGTTCTTTAAAGAAAGCAGTGAAAAAGTTATCTCCCGAAACGGATGCGTTTTTGATGTGTCTTATAGATCATCCTCAGGTTAAGTTAGATACTTTAAATAAAATTATTAAAACTTATCTGGAAAATGTTTTCCGGAAAAAAGCTGCCGATATCGTTTTGCCGGAATATAAAGGCAGGGGAGGGCATCCTGTGATATTCAGCCGGAGCGTATTTAAGGAATTACTCAGGGTGCCGCTTAATAAAGGCGCGCGCGCGGTTGTCCGTAATAAAAAAAATAATGTTATCCGTGTTAAAGTAAACGACAGATATATCAGACAGGATATTGATACTGAAAAGGAATATAATAAAGTTGAACCAAAAAAGTCAGATATTTAAAAAAATAGCACAGCTTTCAGAAGCCGAAAAAGAGTTCGCGGTAGTTACAGTGGTATCTGCGACTGAAGGAACGCCGAGGGGCACCGGAACCAGGATGATAGTATATCCCGGCGGTGAAACTGAATTTACCGTAGGCGGAGGCAATTTAGAAGAGATAGCCAAAAAGAAAGCTCTCAAGGCATTAAAAGAAGGTGAAGATACCCTGATTAATGCGGAATTAAAATTAAAAGGCAACGCAGGGATGGTTTGCGGGGGCGAGGCAGAACTGTATATAGAGGTTTTTAAATCATCTTCTGAAGTAGTTATTTTCGGAGGCGGGCATATAGGCCTGGCGCTGGCCGGTTTTTTTGACATACTGGGAGTGAAATACCGTATATTTGATAACCGGGAAGATTTTTGTTCAAAAGAACGCTTTCCCAATGCCGCAGGGGTTAGCTCTGTTGAATACGGAGATAAAATCATTACCGAAGGGTTAAATATTGGTGATAAATCTTACTGTGTTATAGTTACTCACGGACATATGGGAGATAAAAAAGTCCTCAAGTCTCTGCTTAAAACAAAGGCGCCCTATATAGGGATGATAGGTTCCGGAAATAAAGTTAAAGCCGTCATGGATATGCTTGCCGCAGAAAATGTAGATATTAAATCTGCTCAAGAAAGAATTTTTACTCCGATAGGTTTGGATATAGGAGGCGATACTCCGGAAGAAATAGCTATATCTATTATAGCGGAAATATTTAAAATCAAAAACGGCGGCAGCGGTAAATCAATTAAGGATAAAGTAGAATGACATCGCAAAAAACACTAGAGCCGAGAAAATTAACTAAGGGTTTTGCGACGGTTTCAAAATCCGTAGAGAGGCTTGACGCGGAAGATAAAGTAAAAGGAAAACCTATCTTTGCCGATGACTATGATATCCCAGGTACTCTTTATGCCAAGCATTTATATTCAGAATTTCCTCATGCAAAAATAATAGATATTGATATCACCAAAGCTCAAGCTTCTCCGGGGGTCAAAGGAGTTATTACCCGCGCGGATATTCCCGCCAAACATACTTACGGCAATGTCATTGATGACCAAAGAGCCCTGGCAGATGATAAAGTAAGATTTCTGGGAGATGTGGTATGCGTGGTAGCGGCAGAAACTATGCGTCAGGCTGCTGCTGCAATAGATAAAGTAAAAGTTAAATATAAGAAACTCCCGGCAGTATTTGATCCGCGTGAAGCGTTAAAAGAAGATGCTCCTCTTCTTTATAAAGAAAGAAAAACAAATGCCCAGATTCCCCCGAAAGTTCGTCACGGTGATGTAGGGAAAGGTTTTAAAGAGTCGGATTTAATTATAGAAAAAAAGTTTACCACCCCGTTTGTAGAGCATTCCTATATTGAGCCGGAAAGCGCAATAGCTTTTATAGATCAGCAGGGAACAATCCGGCTGAAAGGATCTTTCCAAAATCCTTTTACCGCCCGTGCCGCCATTGCGGGATTTTTAGGGGTGGGGCTGGGCAAAATAAGAATTCAAAAGACAGTTCTCTGAGGATCATTCGGCGGAAAAGACGAACTGATGTCGGCAATAGGCTGTCGCATTGCGTTGCTTGCGTTAAAAACCGGTCAACCGGTAAAGACAACATATTCAAGGGAAGAGTCGTTTTTAGAAAGTCACAAAAGAAATCCTTTTTATATGGATTATAAAGTAGGGGTGACCAAAGACGGTACTTTAAAAGCAGTTAAAAGTAATATAGTAGTGGATTCGGGAGTTTATTGTTCGATGAGCCCGTATGTAGCTCTGCGGGGCATAGTTCAGGGCGCCGGGCCTTACCGGGTTGAAAATGTGCATTCGGATGCGGTAAGTGTCTATACAAATAATCCTTATACGGGCGCTATGAGAGGGTTTGGTTCTCCTCAGACCAATATAGCAATTGAAAGCATTATGGATATGATAGCTGAAAAACTTCATATTGATCCGGTGGAATTAAGGATAAATAATGCTCTTAAAAAAGGAGATATCGCTCCGACCGGACAGAAAATAAATCATGAAGTCGGACTTACGGAAGCTCTCCAAAAAACAGCAAAAGCAATAGAGTGGCAGAAAAAGAGAAAAGAATATTCAAAACCCCAGCCGGGACAATATAAAAAAGGAGTAGGTATAGCCTGCTGTATGAGGGGGGTATCCCTCGGTGCCGAGGGGGTAGATGCGGCGGCCGCTTCGGTTTCGGTTCAGTCCGACGGCAAGGTAATAGTAACCACAGGAATAACTAATCACGGCCAGGGTTCGGGGACTGTTATGTCTCAGATTGCGGCAGAGGTGCTCGGGATATCTATAGGCCGGATAACATATTTAGAACCGGATACTTCGCTTATACCGGATTCAGGTCCTACCGTTGCTTCAAGAGGAACTTTTATGGGAGGAAATGCCACCAAAGACGCCGCGCTCAAGGTGAAAGCCCGGATGGTAAAGGTCGCTGCAGTAATACTTGAAGCGGCAAGAGAAAATGTCATTTCTTCGGACGGAAAATTTTATGACAGCAAAAGCCCGGATTTAGAAACTTCTTTTGACGAAGTTGTAAAAGCATGCAACAATAAAGCGATACCTCTTTTTGAATACGGCTGGTATTCTATGCCTAAAATACACTGGGATGAAGAGAAAGGGACGGGGGATCCGTATTTTACTTATGTCTATTCGGTTAACGCAAGCGAAGTTACCGTTGATACAGCGACTGGTAAAGTAAAAGTTGATAATTTTGTCTCCGCCCATGATATGGGTAAAGCAATAAATCCGATAGGGTGTTACGGCCAGATGTTCGGCGGAGCTGCAATGGGTATAGGCTTTGCTCTTTATGAAGAGGTTGAAGTTGTCCGCGGCGAGATGAAAGACAGAAACTTTGACACCTACACGCTGCCAACTGCCTGTGATGTTCCTGATTTTAAAGGTATAATAGTTGAAAGGCCCGACCCGAATGGCCCGTTTGGCGCTAAATCACTCGGAGAGCCCGCAACCGAAGTCGCCGCCCCCGCAGTGCTTAATGCCATAGCTCAAGCCACAAAAAAGAGAATTTATGACCTTCCCGCATCGCTTGAAAGAGTCCTTCTGGGAAAAAAATTAAGTAAATATAAGAAGAAAAAGGATTAAAATATATGTTACCTGAATTTAATTTTAAAAGACCTGAAACTTTAAGAGAAGCTCTTAAAGATTATTCTTCGGAAAATTACAAGCTTATAGCCGGCGGTACCGATATGATAGTGGAGATGAGGAAAGAAAAAGATATTGATTACGATATACTTGATATATCCGGGCTTGGCGAGCTAAAAGGCATAAAAAAAGAAAAGAGCAAAATTTACATAGGGGCTTTGACAACTTTTTCTGATGTTTTTACAAGCGCAGTAATAACAAAAGAAGCGCCTCTTTTAAAAGAAGCGGTCCGCAATGCCGGCAGTTTGCAGATAAGAAACCGAGGCACGATAGGGGGAAATATATGCAATGCATCACCCGCGGCCGATTCTGTCCCTGCTTTAGTCGCTCTTGACGCCGAAGTTAATCTTGTAAGTTCCGATGGCGAAAGAACTTTAAAGCTTGACGAGTTTATAACATGGCCGTATGACACAGATATAAAAGAAGACGAGATATTAAAATCCATATCGTTTAAACCCGCTGAATACACAGGGTATCATTTTTACAAGCTGGGCCGGAGGGAAGCTCTCGCTGTATCGCGCATGAATGTAGCCGTTTTGCTTAATATAAAAAATGGAATTATAGAGAGCGCAGTTATTTCTCCCGGAAGCGTTATGCCTACGCCGGGGCGCGTAAATGAAGCCGAGAGGCTTGCCGAGGGTAATAAACCCTCCGGGGAACTTTTTGAAAAAGCGGGGGTGAAAGTTAGTGAAATTATGATTGAACAGAGCGGCATAAGGTGGTCTACAGAATATAAAAAACCGGTTATAGAGCAGATGGTTAAAAGGGCGCTCATCTTTGCGGCCGGTATAAAGACATAAAAGAGTAAAAATTATTATGAAAAACATTAATGTAAATTTTAATTTAAACGGTGAAGATATAAGCATAGATTGCGAGCCGGCAAAAACACTCCTTGACCTTATACGCGATGATTTGGGGCTTAAAGGGATAAAACGGGGTTGTGAAATCGGAGAATGCGGAGCCTGTACGGTAATAATGAACGGAGAGGCCGTGGCTTCGTGTATGGTTTTAGCGCCCCAGACCGAAGGGGCTAATATTATAACTGTTGAAGGGCTTACTTCTGATGACAGTCTTCATCCTATACAGACAGCATTTATTAAAAAAGGAGCCGTTCAATGCGGTTTCTGCACACCGGGAATGATACTTTCAGCCAAGGTGCTTTTAGATAATAATCCGGCACCCACGCGAAAAGAGATAAGAATCGCTATTGCAGGCAATGTCTGCCGGTGTACGGGATATAAACAGATAGTTGACGCAATCGAGTATGCTGCGGAGTTAATGAAATAAACGGACCTCCTCCGCAAGTTTAGTGGGCAGCCCGGGTTGTTTCACTTTTAAAATAGATATAACCTTATAAGTGGAAACAAGAGGGCAAGGCTCGTAAAAAAGATGATAGAGGCTCAGCCTCTATCATAAAACAGAAGAGCAAATAAATTTAATGGTTTTAAAAAAAGGAGTTTAAGATGGATGATTACAAAATTACTTTATCGGAAAACGAAATCCCGCAGAAATGGTATAATGTCATACCGGATTTAGTGACCCCTCTGCCACCCCCGCTTAAACCGGACGGCAGTCCGATAGGCCCGAAAGATTTAGCGCCCATATTTCCTATGGAACTTATCAAACAGGAGATGAGTCAGGAAAGATGGATAGAGATACCCGATGAAATCAGGCGTATTTGGAGACTCTGGCGGCCGTCACCGCTTCGTCGCGCGCATAATCTGGAAAAAGCGCTCGGCACTCCCGCAAGAATATATTATAAAGATGAAAGCGTATCCCCTGCCGGTTCCCATAAACCAAATACGGCCGTAGCTCAGGTTTATTATAATAAACAGGAAGGCGTAAAGACTATAGCAACAGAGACCGGCGCCGGTCAGTGGGGAAGCGCTCTTTCTTTTGCGACCCAGCTTTTCGGATTAAATGCCAGAGTTTATATGGTAAAAGTATCTTACGAGCAGAAACCATATCGGAAAATGCTTATGAGGACATGGGGAGGGGAGTGTTTTTCATCTCCGACTACCCGTACTCAGGCAGGCAAGGCAATTCTTGAAAAAGACCCGGATTCTCTTGGGTCTCTGGGAATTGCCATAAGTGAAGCTGTTGAAGACGCCGCAACGCATGATGACGTAAAATATTCGCTGGGCAGTGTTTTAAATCATGTCTGCACGCATCAGACAATAATAGGGCTGGAAACAAAAAAACAGCTTAAGATTGCCGGCGAATCTTCACCCGATACTATTATAGGATGTGTCGGTGGCGGAAGTAATTTTGCAGGTTTGGCGTTTCCTTTTGTTAAAGATAAGATAGACGGTAAAGAGGACTACGAAATAATTGCTGTTGAGCCGACAGCCTGCCCGACCCTAACCAAGGGTCCATACAGGTATGACCACGGTGATACCGCCAAGATGACTCCATTAATGAAAATGTATACGTTGGGACACGATTTCGTCCCCCCGGGTATTCACGCCGGCGGCCTGCGTTACCACGGCGACGCTCCGCTTCTTTGCTCGCTTGTAAACGACAAAGTAATAAAGGCCAGGGCCTATCATCAGATTGAAGTATTTGACGCCGCTGTCCAGTTTGCACGGACCGAAGGAATGGTCTGCGCGCCTGAAACCGCTCATGCGGTAAAAGCGGCAATTGACGAAGCTGAAAAATGCAAGGAAACTGGCGAAGAAAAATGCATAGTATTTAACTATTCGGGCCATGGTTTCTTTGACCTTTCTTCGTATGAGGCTTATTTTGACGGTAAGCTTGAAGAGTATGAATATCCTGACGAACTTATAAAAAAATCCATTGCCAGTCTTCCCGACATAGATTAATTTTATATTATAGGTTATTTTTGGCAGGATATTATACATAGTAGTGTATTCGGACTGAGAAACGACACATTGGTGTCTTTTCTCCGGGCGTCCTTACAACAAAAGAAAACTACGGAACCCACACTCTCAGGAAAACATGGGGCTACATGGCTCGCAAAAGATTTTCTATCCCTATTGAATTAATTCAAGCAAAGTTCGGCCACTCTTCCCCGGCGGTGACCAAAGCCAAAGCAAGTGTGATCGGGCTGAAAAACGACACATTGGTGTCTTTTTCCCGGGCGCCCTCTCATCAGCATCGAAGACGACGAGATCGAAGATGTTGAAAGCGAAGTGAATCTTTAGATTGGAGAAGACTATTGGTTGTATTACAAGAGTATTTAATATAAAATTAAAAAATTAGATAACCGAGATTATTCAGTTTTTAAAAATTGTATTTTTGGAGAAGTTCTATGTATTTTATAAGTATAAGTATAATTTTTTTTGCAACGCTAATTGCAACAATAATTGCAAAAAAAATAGAAAAAGCAAAATATATAAGTTTGTTTATACCTCCATTGGTTGCTGTATTGAGTTATACTGGTAGTTATTTAATAAATAAATTTGATAAAATTCAAAAAAAACCCATAGTTAAAGTTCAAACTGAAATTAAGCAGAATTAAATAAATTTATTTTTAGAGGTTAAAAAAGGAACTGTAATTTCATTGGCAGTAGATTATCCTATAAAAGGCATAATAACAAAGTTCCAGGATTTGAATTCGATTACAGA
>JAQICQ010000005.1 GCA_027858455.1 Elusimicrobiota bacterium
ACTTAAAGTTTCGCCGTTATAAAAAATATTTTTTAATTTATCCCCTTCTTTAAGCCCGACGGAACTTTTCAGGGCGGAATTTTTCAGGACAGCGTTTTCCCGGGCAACTCTTTTCCGGGTAGCACTTTTCCGGACAGCACTTTTCCGGACAGGGATTTTCTCTTCAGAAACTAAAGCTTTTAAATAGGTAATGCTGTAACCCCTTTTTAAAGTTGCCAGGGGCGACAGGGATTTTAACCGGGCTCTCTCACGAGATGTCCGGTTTTTATTATTTTCAACGATGTTCCGGGCAGCGCCGGTAAGTTTTTCAGACAGGTAATCAAGATTCTGCATATGCTGCTGATAAATCCTCATCGGATAACGCATCTGTGTTGATTTTACAAGGTTATCATATCTCATTTTTGAAGAATTTAACCTCTGTAATATGGATTTTTTAAATATATCAGATGCTTTCTCCATCCGTTCGGCAAGGCTGCCCCGGTCTTTTATTACCAGCTCCGCGGCCGCCGACGGTGTGGGCGCCCTTAAATCCGCGGTAAAATCAGAAATAGTAAAATCAGTCTCATGACCTACCGCTGATATTACGGGAATATCCGAATTAAATATAGTCCGGGCTACTTTTTCTTCGTTAAACGGCCATAAATCTTCAAGCGACCCGCCCCCCCTGCCTACGATAAGAACTTCTATATCTTTATAATTATTATTGAAATATTCTATGGCCCCCGATATCTCGCCGGCGGCTTCTTTACCCTGAACCCGGGAGGGAAAAATAACTATTTCTATATTTCCGGCTCTTCTGGTAATTACATTTATTATATCTCTGATAGCCGCGCCGGTCGGGGAAGTAACCACTCCGATTTTTTTAGGTATCGGGGGGAGCGGCTTTTTATGCGATTGTTCAAAAAGCCCGTCCTCTTTAAGTTTTTCTTTTAGCTTAAGAAATTCTTTCTCCAGCCTGCCGAGTCCGCTTTTAGTCATAGTTTTGACTATAAACTGGTATCGGCCCTGCGGGGCAAATATACTTACCGTTCCGTTTACGGTAACTTCATCTCCCCGCCGGGGTGAAAATCTTAATCTTCGGTTATAACCTTTAAACATGACTGCGCCTATCGCCGCCTTATCATCGTTAAGGGTGAAATACATATGACCGGAGCTGTGATGGGTGAAATTTGATATTTCGCCGGTAACAGCCACCGCGCCGAATTCTCTTTCAAGGATTTTACCCGAAAGATTATTTAGCTGGGATACCGTTAATATGGTTTTTGTATATTTCAAATGTATTCTCAAAAAGACAGGCCAGCGTCAGAGCTCCGACTCCTCCGATTACGGGAGAAACAACGGCTTTTTTCAAAACAGCCTCTATTGCCACATCGCCTACCATCTTAGAGTTAACTTCATTGGTGCCCACATCAATTACGCAGGCTCCTTCTTTTACATGTTCGGGGCCCACCAGTTCCGGCCGGCCGGCGGATACCACAACTATATCGGCATCTTTTGTGTAATTTTCAAGCGGACGGGATTTTGAATGGCAGATTGTAACCGTGGCGTTCCTGTCTAAGAGCATCTTCGCCGCAGGAAGCCCCACCGTAGACGAACGCCCGACCACCGCTACTTTTTTACCCGAAATTTCTATGCCGTTGGATTCCAAAATTCTTATAATTCCCATTGCCGTAGCCGGGAATATTCCCTCTCTCCCGGTCATCAGCCTGCCCTGATTCAACGGGGTCTGCCCATCAATATCTTTTTGGGGAGAAAGAAGATCAAAGATACGCTCGTCGTCTATATTTTTCGGCAGGGGCAACTGGACTAATATGCCGTCAACTGTATTATTCCGGTTAAGTCCGGTAATATATTTAGATATATCTCCGGTATGCGGTTTTTTAAACTGTTTTATATTAACAGATATGCCTTCTTTATCCCCGGCTCTCTGGATTAATCCCGCATAATATACGCTGGCGGGATCTTTTCCCGCTATTATAATCTCCAGCCCCGGCGGGCGGGCAGCGGATAACTTTTTTATACCTCGCCGTATATTTTCTCTTAGTTTAACTGCCTTCTCTTTGCCGTATATTATTTCTCCCATTTTTAATATATCTCCTTGTTTTTTAGTTATAACTTTCCCTTATAGTCTTAATGGATTTTGCTTTTAAAGATTGATTGTCTATATCTATTATTACCCCTTCCAGATAGAGCTGCTCTTTTGCAACCTTGAACTTAAAAGGAAGCCCTGTAAGAAATTTCTTAAGAATCACTTCTTTTTCTACCCCTATAACCCCTGCCTTTGACCCTGTCATGCCCGCGTCTGTAATATAGGCCGTGCCTTCGGCAAGAACAGCCGCATCTGAAGTCTGCACATGGGTATGGGTTCCTATTAATGCACTTACTTTTCCGTCAAGATACCAGCCCATAGCGATTTTCTCGGCAGTTGCCTCGGCATGCAGGTCAACGATTATTATATTTTTCTTTCCTGCGCCACCGGTAAGTTCAGCGAGAATTTTATCCATAGCGGCAAAAGGGCAATCTATGTTTTCCAGAAATACCCGGCCCTGTATATTTACAACCGCAATACTATTTCCCCCGGCATTTCCCATGACATTATAAATGTTATAGCCGTGGCCGGGCGCGGCCGCCGGATAATTTGCGGGCCTGGTAAGAAGATTTGTATCGTCAAGAACCTCAAAGATTTCTTTTCTCTTCCAGACATGGTTACCGGAAGTCAGAGCGTCAATACCCGATTCTGTTAGTGTATTTATAATTTTGGGAGTTATTCCCAGTCCCCCGGCCGAATTTTCGCCGTTTGCAATTACAAAATCTATACCGCATTCGGCCTTTATCTTAGGTAAAAGTTTCCGTACGGTTTTTCTTCCCGGCTGACCAACTATATCTCCTAAAAACAATATTTTCAAATTCTTAATTCTCCTTTTAGCGCCGCTTAAGGCAGTTTATTATAATAACAGAAAAAATACTCTTTGCAATGCCTCGCGGCATTATTATTTTGCTATCTCCGTCGTCCGGGTACTTCTTATCACCGTGACTTTTATCTCTCCGGGAAAATCTATATTTTTAGCGATTTCAGCCGCGCATTCTTTAGATATATTAGCTGCTTCAAGGTCTGTAACCTTTTCAGGCGCCACAATAATTCTTATTTCCCGGCCTGCTGAAACGCAGTAAGCCTTAACAACGCCTTTATGCTCGTTTGCGATTGCTTCTATATTTTTCATCCTTTTAATATAGTTCTTAAGGTGTTCTCTGCGCGCCCCGGGCCGCGAGGCTGATACCGCATCGGCAGCCTGAATTAAAACAGCTTCGGCGGTCTCAGGCGCCACATCCCCGTGATGACTCATTACGGCATTCTGGAGCCGATCGCTCTCTCCGTATTTTTTTACCAGAGTTCCCCCTATATGAGCATGGTTGCCTTCTATTTCCCGGTCTACCGCTTTTCCCAAGTCATGCAGCAATCCCGATCTTCTGGCAAACTCAACATCAAGGTCAAGTTCTTCTGCCATACCCGCGGCAAGTTTTGCTACCTCTACGGAATGTTCAAGTACATTCTGCCCGTATGAAGTTCTATACATCATCTTGCCGAGCAGCCTTATCTCCTCATTGTGAAGTCCTGTAACCCCCGCATTCATAGCGGCTTCTTCGCCGCTTTCAATAATTAATTCGTTTACTTCGGCAGCAGTCTCTTCTACAACTTCTTCTATTCTTGTAGGCTGTATCCGGCCGTCTTTTATAAGCTTTTCAAGCGCTCTTTTGGCAATCTCTCTTCTCATCCCGTCAAAACAGGAAAGAACTATAAGACTCGGAGTATCGTCAATTATTACATTTACCCCGGTAGCGGACTCAAACGCCCGGATATTTCTCCCTTCTCTTCCTATTATTCTTCCTTTCATATCATCGTCAGGAAGATTAACCGCAGAGACAGTAATATCCTGTGTGACATCGGAAGCTATCCTCTCTATAGCCCGGGTTATAACCTCTTTGGCTTCCCTCTGAGCGTCACGGTTGGCATTTTCAACAATCCTACTATAATTTATCTGGGCATCCTCGGCGGCCTCCTGCCTGATATCATTCATTAATTTCTCCCGGGCCTGTTTCGGAGTAAGCCCGGAAATTTTCCGGAGAATGGACTGTTCTTTTTCCCGCATTTCTTTTAATTCGGCTTCTTTGTCGTTATACTTTTTTTTCATCTCCTCCATATGCTGACGGCGTTTATTTAACTCCGCCTCTTTATTCTCTATAATATCAACTTTCTGCTCTATTTTTTTTGCCCTCTCCTGATTTTCCTGTCTCTTACTTTTAAATTCCTGTCTGGTCTCTGACGTTTCTTTTTCAAACTCTTTTTTTATCCGTTCTTTTTCATTCTTTACTTCTTCTTCTTTTCTCTTTAGTATTCTTTCCTGCTCTTCTTTTAGTTCTTTTATCTTCTTATCGTATTCTACCTCTTCCACCGCTCGGCCTTTTTTCTTTAAAATTACCATAACCAAAACGCCGCTTGCGGCGCCGGCAACAAAAGCCGTTACTATATATATAATTATCATCTAAATCTCCTCTTTTTCTGACTTCCCTTTTACTGACTTACGATCTCATCTACTTTAATATCTTTTTTATCGGCCGGCAGCGCTGAAGCCTCCTGACGGCGGTAGCAAAGTCCTATGATTTTTACCCTGCCTTTTAACTTACTTAAAAATCTGTCGTAATATCCGCCGCCCCGCCCCAGCCTGTCACCGGCGGAAGTAAAAGATACCCCGGGTACAATAACTACATCTAATTTTAAAGGGTCAATAAAATCAGTTTCCTTTTTTAAAATAATATTTTCTGCAGAAACATTTTCGGCAGGCACATTTTCGGCAGGCACAGGTATGCCGAACTTCCCCTTTTTAATTTCCGCAGGGTTTCGCAGCCGGCGCAGACAGAGCTTTTTACCTTTTATGACCGGCAGCCATACTTTCTTTTCCGATGTCGGAGATAAAAGATAATCTATTATTTTATGAGTATCCACCTCGGCAGAAGTTGAATAATAAAGCATTATATTTTCTGCATTTATAATGTCGTTATGCTTCTTTAGTTTTTCAAAAATCAAACTGTCGCTTTCTTTTTTAAGAGCAGGCGGCATATCGTTGCGCTTTTTTAAATAATAATTTCTAATCTTCTTTTTTGTTTTAATCTAATTTCTTAATAAAATCAATATATTTTTTTATATATTTTTCGTGTCCTCTTCCGGAAGGCCTGTAAAAGGTTTTTTCTTCTTCTGTGTATTTCTGTTTAACATAGCCGTACTTATAGTTGTGGGGATACTTGTAATCATTCCGTCCTGCTTTAGTTAAATGGGGGGGGATACTGAAGGAGTGTTTCAGACAGAATTTCTCGGCTTCTTTAATTGCCCCGTAGGAACTGTTGCTTTTAGGGGCTGTGGCCAGGTAAATAACTGCCTGGGCAAGGATTATCCTGGCTTCGGGCATACCAATTTTTTCAACCGCAGTTAATGCCGCGTCGGCGACAAGAAGAGCACGCGGATCAGCGTTGCCGATATCTTCGGCGGCGGCTATAATAATTCTGCGGGCAATAAACCTGGGATCCTCGCCGCCGGTGGTCATACTTGCCAGATAGTAGAGAGCCGCATCAGGATCCGACCCCCGCATACTTTTTATCAGAGCTGATATATTATCATAGTGGCAGTCTCCGCTGCGGTCATAAACTTTGCGGCGGCGGCCTATACAGGCTTCAATAACTTCGCAGGTAACAGTTTTTGCCTCTTCGTCTCCCGCTTCATCTGATTCCACAGCAAGTTCAAGTATATTTAAAGCATACCGGGCATCCCCCGAAGCGGCCGAAGAAAGAGTATTTACTGCTTCATCGGTTATTTTAATATCCAAATTTCCGTATCCTCTTTTAGAATCCCGCAGGGCTTCTTTAACAATAGAGGCAATTGAGTTTTTATCCAGAGGCCGGAATTTATAGACTACTGTCCTGGAAAGTAACGGGCTTGAAATAAAATAATTGGGATTTTCGGTAGTAATGCCAATAAGAGTAACATTTCCTTCTTCTACATCAGGCAGAAGGGATTCCTGCTGATTTTTAGCAAACCGGTGAATTTCATCAACGACAAGGACTGTATTTTCACCCTGCCCCATATACATTTTTGCGTTTTGTATTATTTCGCGAATTTGAGCCACGTTGGAATTTACTGCATTTATCCGAGCAGTTCTTGCTTTAAGCCGCCCGGATATTATACCGGCCAGGGCAGTTTTTCCGCATCCGGGAGGACCCCAGAAGATTACAGAAAAGAGTCTACCTGAATCTATCATCCTTCGAAGTTTTTTACCGGGCGCGAGCAAATGATGCTGGCCTTTAAATGAGTTTAATGACTGCGGCCTCATCCGGTAAGCGAGAGGCCTCATTTTTAACATCTCTTTATTGTCAAATAAATCCTTGTTCATAATTTAAACTCTCCGTAAATAAAAAGAAGAACCCGGTAACCTGACAATAAAAAAATAAAAACCCCCGCAATGCCGTTCGCATTTGCCGTTATGAGCTGCTTAGTTACAGTGGTTGTCCTGCCCCGGCAGCCTCGGCTACTCGGGGACCCGGATTCCCGGTTTTTATGGGTGTAGGCTCAATTTGACAATGCTGTTACAAACACCGCAGGGGTTAAATAGTCTTATCTAATTCAGAAATTAATTCGTCGATCTCGTTTTCAATTAACTGACTGCTGCCTGCTTTCTTCTCCTGAAGTTTTAACTTTTCATCTATTAATTCAAGCGAAGCTTTCACCAGAAGAGCATAGCTGTCAATTATTCCATCTTTTTTTTCTATATTTTTTAATTTCTTTTCTAATTTATCGGCAAGCATCTGCACATGTAATGGCTGCCAATGCTTATTTGTTATTCTGTAATCTCGTTTACAGATTGTTATCAGTGTTTTTTATTTATCCCCGTTGGTTATCATCTTCTTTTTTTATATATTTATTTCTGCCATTCTGCTAAGGATTTTATCAATCTTAGCTTGTACTTCTTTTCTCTGTTCATTAAGTATCTTGTTTTTCTTAATAACCTCAGGTATATCCCGGTTCTGGCTGCTGAGGTATTCATAGTCTTTTGTTACCCGGCTGTATTTTTCTTTCAGCTCTTCATGCTGCTGGCGAAGTTCGTTATGTTTTTGTAAAAGGTTCCTGACTTTTAGTTTTAACTGATTATAACCTTTCATTTATTTACACAGGCCTCTTTATTTACTCCGGCCTCAATGTAATGCCGAATTTATTTTCCAGCTCATTTAATATGTCTTCGATTAAAAAATCGACCTTTTCCGAAGACAAAGTTTCCGAAGACAAAGTCTTTTCTTCAGAATTAAATTCAAGAGCATAAGTAATACTTTTCTTGCCGGCGCCGATTTTTTCCCCTATATAACTGTCCGCTACTTCTGCTTTTTTTAATTCTCCCCCACCATTAACTTTAATAATATCATAAATGCTTTTATGTGTCAACTCAGCCGGGCATATAAGAGATATGTCCCTGTATATGGCAGGATAAGCGCTCCATTTTTTAAATCTCTTATTAGATATTCTGTCTTTATTTACCTCATCTAAAATAAGATACCCGCCTGTATATGCCTGATTTAAATTATAAGATTTAAGTAAACTTTCTTTAACGAGACCAAATTCACCGCTGAATTTTCCATCTATGGATAAAACGCCCGAGCGGCCTTTCTTAAAATAAGCTGAACTCCCGGAGTAGTTAAAGCTGTAATCCTGTTTAAGCGATTCTGTCAGAGCTTCCATACTGTTTTTTGCTTCAAAATATTCACTGCCTGCTGCGGTATACGCGATGTGGGAGTTTTCTAAAAAGTCATTTCCTTTTTTAAAAAACACCGGCCCTTTTTCAAAAAACTTAAGGCTCCGGCTCTTTCTGTTGGCATTATACCCGGCGACTTTTAAAAGCCCCGGCAATATAGATGGCCTGAGAATATCCATATCAACACTTATAGGGTTTTTTAACCGGACTAATTTTTCTTTTATTTCTTTAAATTCATTTGTGTAAATCCCTGTTATTTTATCAGAATCGGTAAGAGTATGGGTCAGCGACTCCCAGTAACCTCTTGCGCGAAGAGCATTTTCGGCTTCTGCAAACGGATCGCGAGGTTCAAAATACTTTGTTCCTGTCTTTAAATTGGGAAGCTTTGCGTCAATGCGGTCATAACCGTGTATGCGGGCTACTTCTTCTATTACATCCACAGGCCTGTGGACATCGTTTCTGTATGACGGCACCGTTACTTCAAAACTGCTACCTGTAAATTCAACCCCGAAATTTATGGACCTCAGATATTTTTTTATATTATCTTTATTTACGGATGTGCCCAGCAGAGAGTTTAACTGCTTAAGATCAACCTTAATTTTTTTTTGAGTCTTTTGAGAAACGTTAAGGGTATCAAAAGAAAGTTTTTCTCCTGCCGGCTCTGCTTTGCCTAATTGTTTAATTAATTCTACGGTTCGGGCGAGAGCATATAAAATTCCGCCTTTATCAATCTCGCGGGCAAAGCGGTAGGATGCATTAGTTTTAACATTTAAAGTTCTTTCCGCCCTGGAGATACTTTGGGGAGAGAAATATGCGCTCTCAACTAAGATATCTTTTGTAATATCATTCACGGAAGAATTTTCTCCGCCCATAATTCCCCCGGCGGCAATCGGCCCATTTTTATCTGCAATTACAACTTCGCCTCCGTCAAATTTGCGCTGGACTCCGTCAAGCATAAGCAGACTTTCCCCTGCCCGGGCCAGACGGACCGTTACCGTATCACCGGAAATCCTTTCAGCGTCAAAGGCGTGAAGAGGCTGGCCGGTTTCAAGCATTACATAGTTAGTTATATCTATGATATTATTTAAAGGCCTTACCGAACAGGCGCGAAGCCGCTTTTGCATCCATTCCGGAGACGGGCCAATAGTTATATCATTAATTTTCTGAAGGTGGTAAACCGGGCATTTTTCAGGGTTTTGTATATCTATTTTTAATAATATGCTTTCCTTTCCGGGAGAACTTTCATAATTTACTTTAGGTAAATTAATCTTCTTTTCTAATGCCGAGGCCACTTCTCTGGCCACCCCTATAACAGAGGCGCAGTCACCCCGGTTGGGGGTAAGCTCTATATCAATAACGGTACCGGCGTCGGTATCGCTGACGGAATCCACTTCCAGCCCCCGCATGGTAAGTATTTCCCCCAGCCGATGCGGACTAACACCGGAAGTATCTACATATTCATTTAGCCACTTTAAAGGAATCTTCATTTCACAGCCCTCTTAAGTGTAACTCTGAAAGCACTCATGAGCGCCCCTATAACAGTACCCATATAAATGTCTCCGAGAGTTTTATCTTTTATTATATTTTTAGTATTATTATACATCTTAAAACTGCTCCAGAAACCTCATGTCGTTTAAATAAAAAAAGCGCATATCGTTAATCCCGTATTTTAACATTGCCAGCCTTTCTACCCCCATTCCAAAAGCAAACCCCTGCCACCGATTAGAATCCACATCGCAATGCTTAAATACTTCAGGATCTACCATTCCGGCCCCGAGTACTTCCAGCCATCCTTTCTGAGAACAGGAACTGCAGCCTTTGCCGCCGCATATACGACAGCTTATATCCATCTCCGCCGAAGGTTCTGTAAAAGGAAAGTAAGACGGTCTGAATCTTGTCTTGACGGAGGTTCCCTCAAAGAAAAGTTCCGCAAATTCGGCCAGCACCCCTTTAAGGTCGGAGAAACTTATATCTTCCCCCACCATTAATCCTTCTACCTGATGAAATACCGGTGAATGCGAAGCATCAATTGTATCCCTCCGGTAACATTTGCCCGGCGCTATTATGTTATACGGCGGATCGTTGTTTTCCATTACTCTCACCTGAACGGGAGAGGTATGAGTTCTTAAAAGATTTTTCTCTTTATCTAAATAAAAAGTATCATGCATATCTCTTGCGGCATGGTCTTTGGGAATATTTAATGCGGTAAAATTATGGTAAGCCGTCTCTATCTCCGGCCCATAAGCTATTCCGAAACCCAGCGAAGAAAATATATGTTTTATTTCCCGCAGAATACGGGTTACAGGGTGAACCGAAGGAAGGGTTGAAAAATTGCCCGGCAAAGTAGGGTCAAAAATATCTTCCGCTTTATCTTTTTTATTAAATTGAGATTTTTTTTCCTCGATACATTTAGTTATGTCCGATTTTAAAATATTTAATTTCTTCCCCCAGGCAGGTCTCTCTTGCGGGCTTAGCGTCC
This sequence comes from Elusimicrobiota bacterium, assembly GCA_027858455.1. Taxonomy (GTDB): domain Bacteria; phylum CG03; class SLGR01; order SLGR01; family JAGXOG01; genus JAGXOG01. The sequence goes on from JAQICQ010000005.1 coordinate 10,270, forward strand.
CTAATTTCTTAAAAATCTCGTTTACTGCACCCGACCTGCCGATATATTTCACCCTCTCTTTTTCTACTTCTTTAAGGGAATCAGCCTCATTAACAGTTTCCCGGTAAAGACCGCTTATTTTTTTATATTCATCTTGTAAAGTCATTTTTCCATCATATTATCAACATGCTCTTTAGCAAGCTTATGGTTCGGATCAATTTTAAGGGCAAGGGTATATGTATCGCGGGCAAGCTCAAGCTGGTTGGCCGATTCGTAAGCTACACCCAAATTATATAAAACTTCGGTATTGTCTTCGTCTATTTTAAGAGCTTTCTTATATTCTTTAACTGCATCCATGTATTTATTG
>JAQICQ010000116.1 GCA_027858455.1 Elusimicrobiota bacterium
AGCATATCCTCCCCTAAAACGAAATAATAAGACTTTTCCAATCTAAAAATTGCCCTGAAATGCAGGGAGCCATAAATTCCCTGTATTTCTTTAAAAACCCGCTCAATACTGTTATTTTATGCCACTGACAGTATTTTGTCAAACATTCTTATTCTTTCCTCATGCGCAATCCTTACCATTTCATTGTCAGTATGGCGTATATCTGTCTTATCCGGTTTCTCAAACGTCACCCCATCATTGAGATATTTTTCCGCCTCCGGAAGACTTTTCATCTTCTCATACAGCGTCTTGCAGGCGTTGTGAGGGTATTTCTTGAGCAAACGCGCGCGGCCGGTGAGATAAAACATGAGAGAGGTTGAACCTCTCTCATGTTTCTTTTCAAATATCCCGGGTTTTTATTTCAGGGAAATCTTGCGTTGGATAAGACTGATATTTGCAAAATATTAGATTTAATGTTAGTAATATAAAATATGAAAGTCCCAAGCATAAAAGATTTAACTAAAAATATGGTGGAAGTCGGAATTATTACAGCCGAACAGCTTAAAAACGCCCGTAAAAAAGTCAAAGAGTCCGGTGGTAATCTCGGCGAAATACTTATTTCCGAAGAATACATCAACGAAGATGTCTTTACGGCGTTTCTGGGTAAAAAAGCAGATATTTCCTATGTAGATTTAAGCGAATATGAGATAAACTCTAAAGCCCTTAACCTCATCCCTGAAAGCTTTGCCCGTAAAAGGACCCTCATACCCATAGAAAAAAAGAACAATACTCTTGTAGTTGCTATTCCCGACCCTATGGATATATTTATCACCGACGACCTAAGAGCTATAACCGGCACAAATATTGAAGTTGTTCTTGCCGTAAAAAACGAGATAAAACAGGCCATAGATAAATATTACGGCTCCGGGTTTTTAGAAGAAGACGCCCTTCCGGGCGGGGCTGATTCTTCCGACGATACCGATGACCTTGACATAGGCGGAGCTCTCTCTTCGGTAAAGAAACAGATAAAAGCCGGAAACACCGTCCTGGAAGTTGTAGATACTTCCGAGCAGGAAGGGCTTCAGGATATCACCAAGATAAAAAGAGAATCACAGGGCGCGCCGGTAGTAAAAATGGTGAATATAATTATACTTAACGCCATAAAAAAAGGCGCATCCGATATTCATATAGAACCGTTTGAAAAATCCGCGCGGGTGCGTTACCGTATAGACGGTGTTCTTCATACCCAGCCGGCTCCGCCTAAAAAAATATATAATGCGGTGGTGGCCCGGCTTAAAGTCATGGGATCTTTAGATGTAGCCGAAAAACGCAAACCGCAGGACGGCAGAATAAAAGTTACGGTCGGCAACAAAGATCTTGACCTGAGAGCATCTTTTCTCCCCTCTACTTTCGGGGAAAAAGTTGTAATGCGGATACTGGACTCTTCATCTTTATGCCTTGACCTTACCGACCTTGGTTTCGAAGATAAGGATATGGCTAAATATTCCAAGGCTCTCAGCGCCCCTAACGGAATCATCCTGGTAACCGGTCCCACAGGAAGCGGAAAAACAACGACTCTTTATTCATCTTTAACTACCCTCAATCAGCCCGATGTCAACATAAATACCATTGAAGACCCGGTTGAATATATTTTAAAGGGGATAATACAGGTGCAGGCAAACGCCGAAATAGGGATGACATTTGCCGAGGGCTTAAGAAGTTTTTTGCGCCAGGACCCTGATATAATAATGGTGGGGGAAATCAGGGATCAGGAAACCGCCCAGATTTCCATAAACGCCGCCATGACAGGCCATCTTGTCCTTTCCACTCTTCATACAAACGATGCGCCCTCTGCAATAACCCGTCTGGATAATATGGGCATTGAACCTTTTCATATTTCATCTACCGTAAAACTTGCTCTCGCCCAGCGTCTGGCAAGAAAGATATGTCCTAAATGCAAGGAATCCTATGAAGTTGAAATTGATGCCCTTTCTTCATACGGGCTCAGCGAGGAAGATTTTGACAAGGGAGAAAATAAGGTAACACTCTATAAAGGTTCGGGCTGCACAAAATGCTCGGGCAGCGGATATAAAGGCCGGATAGGTTTATATGAATTGATGGAAATAAATAACGAGATAAAGGAACTTATAAATCAGCGTAAAGACGCCAACGCCATTAAAGAAGCAGCAGTCAGAAACGGGATGAGCTCACTCAGGCACGCTGCATTGAAAAAAGTTCTGGAAGGCCGGACTACCATAGATGAGATGCTCCGGGTTACCGCCCGGGATACCGGATAGGTTTAAGTTAGAACCGTCCTTTTTTATTCGTCAATATCAAAATTGGCATAGACATTGCTTACGTCTTCACTCTCATGGAGCTCTTCCATTAAATCAATCATCTTTTCGGCATCCTTACCTGATAATTTTATATAGGTATTGGGAATCATGGTAATTTCTGAATCCTCAACCGGTATTTCTTCTCTCAGCCCATTGTTTACTTTAGTGAAATTCTCCGGAGAAGTTACTACCTGAAATAATTTATCATCGTCGGATTCAAGATCTTCTGCTTCAAGCTTAATAATTTTTTCCATAAGCTCATCTTCTGAAACTTGATCTTTAGAAATAGTTATTATACCCTTGCTTTTAAACATCCAGTTTACACAACCGTTTTCCCCCAGGTTACCGCCGTGGTCTTTAAATATTCTTCTCGTGTCGGAAGCAGAACGGTTTTTATTATCTGTGGTTATAGCAACCATTACCGCTACTCCGCCGGGACCGTAACCTTCGTACATAAACTCTTCATAAGATACTCCCGGAAGTTCGCCCGTGCCTCGCTTGATGGCCCTGTCTATATTATTTTTGGGCATATTGGCATCATTGGCTTTTTCTATAGAAAGCCTTAATCGGGGATTCATATCGGGGTTGCCACCGCCGATACGGGCCGATACCGTTATCTCTTTAACCAGCCGGGAAAAAAGTTTTCGTCTTTTTTTATCTTCTTTGGCTTTCTGGTGCTTGATACTGTGCCATTTGGAATGTCCGGACATATCTTTTTCCTTTATTTATTTTCTTCTTCCTGTTTGCGTGTATATGTTTCAACAAGACGGTTCTGAGTATCGGACGGCGACCTCTCGTAGTGGTCAAACTCAACTGTATATTCACCTTCTCCGCTGGTGATAGACCTTAAATCTTCAGCATAGGTGCTTAACATTTCTTTAGGTATGAGAGCTTTTACCACCTGCATATTATTGTCGGACGGTTCCATTCCGAGAACCCTGCCGCGGCGGGAATTAAGGTCCCCCATTACGGCCCCTGTATAGTCATTGCTGACTTTTATGCCGACTTTCATAATAGGTTCTAAAATATAAGGCGCGGAATTCTTAACACCGCTCTTAAAAGCCATACTCCCCGCCACCTGGAAAGCCATATCGGAAGAATCCACGTCATGATATGAACCGTCTATAAGCTCTATGGTAACATCCACTACCGGATAGCCGGCAATAACCCCTTTGGACATGCATTCTTTTATTCCTTTTTCAACTGCCGGTATATAATTAGACGGTATTCTCCCCCCTACAATTTTATCTACAAACTCAAACCCGGCGCCGGTTTTCGCCGGAATCATATTGATTACACAATCACCGTACTGGCCTCTGCCGCCGGATTGTTTTTTGTATTTGCCCCTGACATCGGAAACACTTTTTCCTATAGTTTCCCTGTATGCTATTTTAGACGGGGTAAGAATAACTTCGGCATTATACCTCTTTTTTATTTTCTTGACTACCAGACTGAGCTGAAGCGACCCCATACCGATTATCACCATCTCTTTTGTGGTATTATTAAACTCAAATTTTAATGTAGCGTCGGAATCTATAATATTTGAAAATGCTTTTGCTACTTTTTCTTCTTCCCCTTCATTTTTAGGATATACTCCCCTTTCCACAACGGGCACGGGAAAATCTATTTTTTCGGCAAGGTCGGCGTCTTTAGAGATACTGACAGTATCGTTGATGTTAAGGCCGTCAAATTTAATGAGCGCGCATATATCACCGGTTTTTGCTTCATCCACATTAAAATTTTGGTTTCCGTATTTTATGGCAATCTGGTTCAAACGCTGCTTTTCTTTTGTTTTTAAATTATATATATATTCTCCGGCCTTAAGCACTCCGGCGACTATTTTTATATAATTTATCTGACCAACATGCCGCTGGGCCTCGGCTTTAAATACAATTCCCTTAAAATCCTCACTGTTCTTTTCTATATATTCTGTCGGGGCGGAAGCATATTTAATTAAAAAATCAACGAGAGCTTTTATACCTATTGTTTTTATAGACGACCCACAGGCAGCCGGAATAATTTTGCCGGCTTTCACCCCTTCCTGCAACCCTTTCTCTATCTCTTCTTCCTCTAATCCTTCCCCTTCTAAATATTTTTCCATAAGACTGTCATCGGCGGCGGCAATCGGGTCTATCAGCTCTTCACGCGTGCTTTGAATACTCTCGCTTAACTCCCCTGGAATTTCAACATCATTGCCGTCAATTACCGCAGTCTTGTCAAGCATCCGAACGATACCCTTGAAAGAATCCGCTTTGCCTACCGGCGCGATTACCGGAGCGATATCCGGGCTGAGTTCTGTTTTTAACTCAGCTACAATCTCATTAAAACTTTTATTTGCGTTATCCATAAAATTTATAAAGACAATTACTGCTTTGCCGGCAGAGCGGGCCTTATTCCATAATTTCTTTGCAGCTACATCTACTCCCTCGTGAGGATTAATAACAAGAAGAACCGATTCGCAAACTTCTATCGCTCCGGCCGAACTGCCGTAAAAATCTGCATATCCGGGAGTGTCTATAAAGTTTATTTTTTTATTTTTATATTCTATGCTTATTATTGACGAGTTTACGGAGGACTGTCTTTCTTTCTCTATTTCGTCATAGTCCGATATTGTGTTGCCTTCTTCTACTTTACCCATACGATTAATTTTACCCAGACTGTAAAGTATGCTGTCTATAAGCTGAGTTTTGCCCGAACCGCTTGAACCGCAAACTGCAATATTTCTGATATCCCCGGTGGCGTATACGTTCATGTTTATTAACTCCTTTTTATCCTCTTATTTAACTAACATATAAATTTCGCGAAAAAAAACAATCTTATGGTTTTTATTTCAGAATAATCTTGCGCTGTAAAAAACTCCTATAAATACCTTTTCCCTATATCTATATAAAACCCGCTGTCGTTAAGATTAACAGCTCCCGCCTGAATATAAAAATTTGAAGAAAGCCGGTATTTAAAACCATAAATAACCGACAGTCCGCTGTAGCGCGAGCTGGATGAGATTCCTGTAATGGTTTCACGGTATCTATCCAAGCTGTAACTAAAGGCCGCTCCGAGATAAGGTGTGATATTATTATATTTTTTTGAAGCATAGAGGGTTAGGTCAACAAAACCCCGGCTGTAATCTATATCAATGGAGCCGCCGCCGAAAGAATTAAAATTTCCTTTTTGTCCCCCTGCCGACAAGCCCCACTTCCATATATTAAATACTTCAATGTCGCCGCTTAAGGCCCCTTCCACCCCAATTTTAAATTCATAGATACCGCCCGGAGAAGTTTTTCGTCCGTCTACCTCTGCCCGGCCGGCGGAAATATCAATGATATAATTTAAAATAATCCCGGGTTTAACTCTTAACTTTAAACCGCAATTTTCAAAAGAGATATCTTCTTTATATCCGTAAAAAGATGTTCCAAAGGAGTAGTTATCATATATAAGCCCTGTTTCTGCAGATGAAATAAGAGTATTTTCAAGATGAGGATTTGTAATACCGGCATGAGCCGGCAATACCAAAAATAAGATAAGAAACAATATATT
>JAQICQ010000144.1 GCA_027858455.1 Elusimicrobiota bacterium
GATATATTAAAATAGGATGCGGAAAAAGATTGGATTTTAATAATTTAATACTATAGGGATTTTATCTTCTTATAGAATTATTAGAGAGAAAGCAGGGTGAGATTAACTTACAGGAGGATAATTTATGAAAGTAGCAGTTTCAACTGACGGGAATGAAGTTTCGCAGCATTTTGGAAGATGCGAAGGGTATAATTTTTATGAAGTTAAGGACGGTGAAGTAAAAAACCGTATTTACGAAGTAAATCCCGGCCACCAGCCGGGGGTTATACCAAAATGGTTAAATGAACGAGGAGCAAAAGTAATAATAGCCGGCGGCGCGGGTCCGAAGGCCCAGGGATATTTCAATGATTTTGGTATGAAATGTGTTTTAGGTGTTTCGGGTAAGATAAGCGAGGTAATAGAAAAATACGCATCCGGAGAATTAGAAGGCGGAGAGAGTTCTTGCGACCATTAGAAATATTTATTAGATTTAATTTATAAAAAAAAGGAGGACAAAAAAATGAACATTGCAAGTACGTCAACAGGAGGTTCAATGAGTGCCCAGGTAGCTCAGTCTTTTGGGAGGTGCGCTTATTTTATAATAGCCGACACCGATAATATTAAAGATTTCGAGCCTATTCAAAACAGCGCAGCTTCAGCGGCCGGAGGGGCAGGTCCGCAGGCGGCAAAAATAATAAATGAAAAAGGAGCGAAAATACTTCTTACTTCAAAAGTCGGGCCTAATGCCGAAGGGGCTCTTAAAGAGTACGGTATCAAAGCAGTTGAAGGCATTTCGGGTAAAGTAAAAGATGCTATTGAAGAATATGTAAATAAATGAAAAAAATTGCTGTTGCCTCCGGTAAAGGGGGAACCGGTAAATCTACTGTATCTCTTCTTTTTGCTCTTATCTTATCTGAAGATTACAGGGTTAAATTAATTGACTGCGATGTGGAAGAGCCTAACTGCCATCTCTTTTTAGAAGGGCCGGTTAAAAAACAAGAACCGGTGAAAATATTTTCACCGGGCTTTGATTTAAATAAATGTACCCGCTGTAAAAAATGCGAGGAAGTATGTGAATTTAACGCCTTGGTGGTTACTGAAAAAAAGATACTTCATTTTCCTGAACTTTGCCATAACTGTAAGGGGTGTCTTATAGTATGCCCGGTAGGCGCGGTTTCCGATTCATATAGAGTTTCCGGTATAGTTTATGATAAAAGTATTGATAAAAAGTTGTCGCTGAGATATGCCGAACAAAATATAGGAGAGGCAAAAGCTTCTCCTTTAATTGAAGCAATTAAAAAAGATATCCAAAAAGATGTTCAGATTGTTATTTATGATTCACCGCCCGGCGCAGGATGTTCTATGGTTGAAACTGTCAATAATGCTGATTATGTCATTCTTATAGCCGAGCCGACGCCTTTCGGTCTGTCTGACCTAAAAGTTACCGTAGAGGTTTTAAAAAAGATTAATGTTCGGACCGGTCTTGTAATTAACAGTTCGCAAAAAGACAATTCAATTTTAACTGATTATGCCTCAAACATCGGGTTGGATATACTTTTAAATATACCTTACAGCAAAGAATTTGCCCGAGAATACTCACGCGGAATAATAGTTCCGGATATCTTTCCGGGACTGAAAGAAAGTGTTAAGGAGTTAATAAAAAGATTGTGAGCGTATTTGATAAAAATGCCGAAAGATACGACCGGTGGTATGATAAAAATAAAGAGATATTCTTAAGCGAGGTAGAGGCACTTAGTTATTTTATGCCTTCCACAGGTATTGGTATTGAGATAGGGGTAGGTACCGGACGGTTTGCTCAAAAGCTCAATATAGCTTATGGTATAGATCCTTCGGTGAAGATGCTCCGAAAAGCTAAAAAGAGAGGTGTTAATATTACTGAAGGCGCCGGAGAAAATATGCCATTTAAAGACGGTAGTTTTGATTATGCTTTAAGTGTGGTAACAATTTGTTTTGTTAATGATCCTGTTAAAGTTTTAAAAGAAACTTACCGGATACTTGACGATAAAGGCATAGTTGTAATAGGGTTTATTGAAAAAGAAAGTGATCTCGGGAAATTTTACCAAACAAAGAAAGAAAGTATATTTTATAATGAAGCTAAGTTTTATACTTTTAAGGAAATAAAAAGTTTTTTAGAAAAAGTTGGTTTTAATTATGCCGGCGCCAGACAGGTTTTGTTTAATGGTTTGAAGTCTAAAGAAAGAGAAAAATCGCGGCCGGGTTATGGTGACGGTGGATTTGTCGCGGTAAAAGGAATAAAATGAAAGAAGTACTTGTAATAAGCGGAAAAGGCGGCACGGGTAAGACTTCAATAACCGCGGCACTGGCAGTTCTTCAAAAAAGAATTGCTGTGGCTGATTGTGATGTAGACGCGCCGGATCTGCATATTCTCTTAAAGCCTCGTAGAAAATCGGAAGAAGAGTTTATCGGGATGAAAGAAGCTTTTATCGATCATTCAAAATGCACTAATTGTGGAATATGTTATGAGGTTTGCGAGTTTGACGCGATATCTAAAGATATTAAAAAAATACCATTTCGCTGTGAAGGTTGCGGGGTCTGCAGCTGGAATTGCCCGGCCGGCGCGATAAAGATGAAAGATACCGTTACAGCTAAAACTTATATTGCGGATATAAATAATGGCATTATGGTGCATGCCGATCTTTATCCCGGCGCTGAGCATTCCGGAAAACTTGCATCCCGGGTTAAGGAAATATTAAGGCAAAAAGCGCAAGCAGAAAACTTTAATAAAAAACTTATTGACGGCCCTCCCGGTATAGGATGTCCGGTAATTTCATCGTTAAGCGGTGTTGGTTTAGCGGTGATAATTACAGAGCCCACTGTCAGCGGAATCCATGATATGGAAAGAATACTTAAGCTTTGCCGGCATTTTAACGTTGAGCCGGAGGTTGTAATAAATAAATTTGATTTAAATAAGGAAAAAAGCAGTGAAATAGAACGTTATTTAGATAAAGAGGGTTATAGCTTAATTGAAAAGATACCTTTCTCAAGAAAATTTGTAGATGCGCTTAAAAAATGTAAAACTATAGTTGAGTTTGAACCCGAAGGCATCTTAACTCAAAAAATAAAGAATATAAACAGTAAAATATGGAGTAAAAATGAGTGATAATAAAGCAAAGATAAAAGAAAACTTTAAAGATATAGATAAAAAGATAATAGTGCTTTCTAATAAAGGCGGAGTCGGAAAATCCGCGATAAGTATTAATTTAGCTTATTATCTTGCGGAGGCAGGATATAAAATAGGGCTTTTTGACGCGGACCTTCACGGACCTTCGGCGGTTAAGGCAATGGGGCTGGAAAAAGAAACCGTTAAGTCTGACGGTGAAAAGATAATGCCTCTTCAAAAAGGGAATCTTAAAGTTATATCTATGGCTTCATTTATAGAAAGCGAGGATTCTCCGCTTATCTGGCGGGGCCCTATGAAGATGAAAGCCATACAGCAGTTTGCCGGTGACGTTAAGTGGGGGAAACTGGATTTTATGATAGTGGATTGTCCTCCCGGAACCGGCGACGAACCTTTAAGTGTTGTTCAGCTTTTTGACGGAATTGACGGGGGTGTAGTTGTTACAACCCCTCAGGATATAGCTTTGCTTGATTCACGAAAAGCAGTGAATTTTTTAAAAGAGCTGAATGTTCCGATACTCGGTGTAATTGAAAATATGAGCGGTTTTAAATGTCCTCACTGCAATAAAAATATAGATATTTTTAAAGAAGGGGGAGGTAAAAAAGCTGCTGCCCGGCTATATGTGGAATATCTTGGGAAAATTCCGCTGGACATAAATGTTGTTGAATCTATGGATAAGGGACTTGACCTTTTTAAAGAATTTCCTCAAACACCGGCGGCTTTACAATTAAATAAGATAGGCAAAAAAATAAGAGAATCATTAAAAGTAATTCTAAAAGAGAATGGAAAATAAATTAAATTATGAAAATATAGATAAAGCCAGGAGGCTTCTCGGTTTAAAGAGTGAAGCAACTTTAAGCGAGATAAAGTCCGCCTATAATAAACTTTCTTTAAAGTATCATCCGGACAGATGTAAAGAGGAAGATAAAAAAAAATGCGAAGAGAAGTTTAAAGAAATTTTAAAGGCGTATAAAACAATTCAAAAATATTGTGAAATACATAAGTTTTCTTTTAAGGAAGATAAGGTAGAAAAAGTATCGCCGCAGGAAAAATATAAAAATCATATGAAAAGATTTTATGAAGACTGGTGGTTTTAATGGAGCATATATTTTTACATAGTTTAGAACACGCGTTGACCATTACCGGTTTTGTTTTTGCTATGATGCTCTTGATTGACTATGGAAATATACTTACCCGCGGCAGACTTGATGCGGCCCTCGGCAAAAGGCAGGGGTTTCAGTATCTAATTACTTCTTTTCTCGGAACTACGCCGGGATGTCTGGGCGCATTTATGAACGTATCGTTTTATATGCACGGGGTAATAACCTTCGGCGCACTGGTCGGGGGAATGATAGCTACTTCCGGCGACGAAGCTTTTGTAATGCTGGCCCAATTTCCTAAAGCCGCACTCTTACTTTTTGCTATACTTTTTGTTCTGGGCATAGCCGGCGGGTTCTTATCGGATAAATTCTGCAAGATTTTCGGGATAAAATATATGCCTGGGGAATGTAGGATTTATAATGATATATCAAAAAAATGCAACTGCCGCCCCCTGGGATTAAAAGAGATATACAAAGAGTTTAAAAATATATCATTAAGCCGGTTTTTGCTTATGGCGGTAATAGTAACTTATATATACCTTTTTTTTACCGGTATAATTGGTCCCGGAGCGTGGAATTGGGTAAGGGTTACTGCCCTCGCTCTTTTAGTCATGTCGTTATTTATCGTGGTGACAGTAGATGAACATTATCTTCAGGAACATGTCTGGAATCATATATTTAAAAAGCATGTAGGAAGTATTTTTTTGTGGAGTTTAGCGGTGCTGGCGGTCTTGAATTTCGGTCTGGTTTTCTGGAATATAGAAGGTTTTGTTAAAAGCCACATGGTATGGGTCCTTCTTATAAGCGTTATTATCGGGATAATCCCGGAATCAGGGCCTCATCTTATTTTTGTGATGATGTTTGCAAAAGGGTTGATTCCTTTTTCTGTATTAGTTGCCGGCTCTATTGTTCAGGACGGCCACGGAATGCTTCCTCTTTTTGCTTATTCGGTAAAAGATGCCCTTAAAGTTAAGCTCTTTAATGTCGTCATAGGGCTTACGGTCGGGGGCGCTCTGTATTTTTTTGGATTTTAATCTTTACAAAAAAATTTGACAGATACGGTATATTTTGTAAAATACAACGCAATGGATATTGATATTAAAATTTATATTAAAGATGTGCGGGGAAAACCATTTTTCGGTAAAGGCCCTTCTACATTAATAGAAAAAATAAAAGAGACGGGTTCTATACGAC
>JAQICQ010000168.1 GCA_027858455.1 Elusimicrobiota bacterium
TAAATCAATCATATGCCATATTGAAAGATCTGACCCTCACACACCAGGGTGTTTTTTATTAAAAATATATATAATACAATTTATGAAAATATTAAAATACATTCTTTTATTTTTATTCACTCTGTTGGTTATATTATCTCTTTATTATATCTTCGCCCAGAGCAATTATATTTATTTTCCGGACAGCGCTATCTCAGACACCCCGGCTTCCGCAGGTCTTAATTATGAAGGAATATATTTAAAAACTGAAGATAATGTCCTAATTGTTGCCTGCTTTATTCCCGCAAAATCGCCCCGGGCGACAATAAGGCTAAAAATCAAGATGTGATATATTGATTATATAATTATATTATTGGGTTATTTGAGGTGTCTTTACCCTGTTGATTTGTTAGAAGATATTTTAATTAAATATTCCAATAGCCGATAAAATTCCAAAAATAATTGGGAATAGTAGCAATACCCAACCTATAAAAACAACAAAAGCCCCAGGCGTTGGCTTTGTTACAACAGGGGCAAAAAAAGTTGTTCTAAATCTTACGCCTGTAACTCCCCCTAGTTCATCACCGAAAAAAATACACCCAAGCGGCAAAATTAAAAACAACAACATTATTAAAAATCCTTCCGATCCGTTAAAAAAGGAAGCAAACCCCAGATAAAATAAGGATATTATCGCAGTAATAATTTTACCTTTATTGCTTCCAGATTTTTGCCCTTCAGCACAAGCTCCAACTAATGCTTTTGTATAATTGTCCATATCGGGATTCCCTTTTATATATTTTGCTACGGCTTGCATTTCTCCTTCATCAGTCCAGATTCCACTACAGGAAGGGCATTTATCTATGATAATGTTTGAATCGTAAGAATAATTTTTTAAATTCATGACTACATTACATCTTGGGCATTTTCGTTGAAGTTTTTTAATTTTATCTATTCTAATTAATTTATTTCTATAAGTCTCTTTTACCGTTTGGGGGGCAATTTTATTTTTAGATAGTAAACCATTGACCACCTTAAGCAATTCACCTTTATCAAACCATATCCCGCCACATTTTAAGCAGAGATCTACCTCTTGATTTTCGTAATTAATAGTTTTCAATTTTTTATTGCATACAGGACAAATCATATTTTTTTTAGTTGGTCATTCATTTTTTAATTAATATTCTTAAAAACGTAACAGTTTCGGAAAAAGCTCAGATATCCACTTTAATTTGCCTATGTTTAAATTATATTATACTATATACAAAACTAATAAACAAAGCCGAATTCTTCCAATCTAAAGATTCACTTCACTGGATCGTTTTTTTTGTTTAATCCAGTTAACCCTGACTTTCAAATTGGCGTTTTAAGGGGGCTTTTATCCTTTTGGGTGGTAATGACATAGGCGGTTATGCGTTAGAAGTATATTTGCTACCGCCCTCGCTGATGCTTCGGTTGGTTCTGTTATTTTAAAGTCGGATCGGAACGGTTTAAAAAAATATATTTGTTAAAACAACCTAATAAAACACAAAAACAAGATAAAAATAAGATTTTTGCTCTATCTGTGAAATTTATGCGATAGGACGGAAAAAGTGCGCATATAGGAAAACATGTCTGCTATTCCTGTTTATGATTTATTTGAGGGCGCCTTACTGAATATATTCCATACTGCGCTGTATATAGATGAAATTATCAGCCCCTATCATATTTCCACTATGTCCAAGCGTAAAGATTATAGTTTAATGTTTATGCGCCCCTTCTTTGCTCTCCGGTTTTTCTGATTCATTATGATGGGCGGCTTCACCCATGGCGATCTTATGGACGGCTTCCGTGAAATGCATAAACTGCACGTACGCCTCGACATACTCCCGGCCCGCCCCGACGCTTTCATTCATATGCTTCTTTGCTTCCATAAGGCGCTCGAAACGCTCTGTAATTGCGGAAGAGATATGTCCCGCTATTTTTCCCGCCAATTCTTCCACAGAACCTTCAGCTATAGCCATATCTGCTTTAGCCACTATCGGTTCTACCTGTCCCGCAGGTTTAAGCCCCGTGTAAGGAGCGCCCTCTCCCTCCCTGTGAACCTTGACAAGAGTATCGAAAAATTTCAGTTCCGCCTTCTCTTTCGCCTCAGCTCCTTTGCTTCTTTTTTTAATCGTTTTATCAAATACTTTCCGGATTTCGCCTTCACTCTCTTCCTTTACCCACTTTAGCACAGGCGTAATGTCGCCTTTTTCTAAGGCAATCCTTGCATCTTGAATAACCGGGCCGTCTAATGTATCGCAGTGAGCCAAGACGCCGGCAGGGACCAGCACGACAGTACATAATGCAAATAATACAGCAAACAAAACATTAACTCTCATAAAAACACCTCCTCTTTAACTTAGCCTATATTTCAATCAACACTAAAAACATTTTGAACTTATCGACTGCTTTCAGTGAATACGGTTTATTCGCAGACATAATAATCATTTTACCTTCCTTTAAAATAAACAGCGGTCCCGATATTGTAACTTCCGTCGGGCCGTTGATCTAATTACCCGCCAGCATATCTTTTATATCATTTTCTACATTTGTAGTCGGTTTTAAATCAAATTTCTCAACAATGACCTTTGTTATGCCGGGTGACAAAAAAGCAGGTATGGTCGGGCCTAAATGGATTTTCTTAAAACCAAGATAAAGCAGCGCAAGAAGTACCGCAACAGCTTTTTGCTCATACCAGGCTATATCAAATGACAAAGGGAGATCATTAACATCGTCAAGTTCAAATACTTCTTTTAGTTTCAAGGCAATTACTGCCAGAGAATAAGAGTCATTGCACTGACCGGCATCAAGTACTCTTGGGATTCCGTTAATATCGCCAAGTTTCAGCTTATTATAGCGATATTTAGCGCATCCAGCCGTTAAAATCACAGTGTCTTTAGGAAGGTTTTCAGCTACTTCAGTGAAATATTTTCTAGTTGGATGTCTTCCGTCACAACCTGCCATTACAACAAAACGCTTTATTGCTCCTGATTTTACAGCTTCAACGACCTTATCAGCTAAAGCCAGTACCTGATTATGAGCAAATCCACCTGTGATTTCTCCTTCTTCAATCTGTGTAGGCGGAGAGAATTTTTTAGCCAGTTCAATAACTTCTGAGAAATCTTTCTGTTTTCCGTTTTCGCGATCCGGAATATGCTTAATTCCCGGATAACCTGCCATTCCGGTTGTGAATATCCTCTCTTTATAGGAATCCTTAACAGGTACAATACAATTAGTTGTCATTATAATCGGGCCGTTAAATGATTCAAACTCCTTATTCTGCTGCCACCACGCGTTGCCGTAGTTTCCTACAAAATGCCCATATTTTTTAAATTTCGGATAGTAATTTGCCGGCAGCATCTCGCTGTGGGTATATACATCTACTCCTGAATCTTTGGTCTGTTCGAGCAATTCTTCCATGTCTCTCAGATCATGGCCGGATATCAATATGCCCGGATTATTTCTGACTCCGATATTAACTTTTGTAATTTCAGGATTACCGTATGTAGATGTATTTGCTTTATCAAGAAGTTCCATAGCTTTTACCGCTGTCTGTCCGGCTTCAAGCACCATCCCTGCCAGATCATCGGCGGAAAGCTCTTTAGTTATTGAAGCCAGTCCTTTCACCATAAATGAAAATATATCATCATTATAATATCCTAAAACCGCGGCATGATCAGCATATGCGGCGATTCCCTTCATTCCATATAACAGAAGTGATTTAAGGGAACGTATATCTTCATCCTGACTGTAGCTCAATATACCTATTTGCGAAGATTTCTCTATAAATCCTTCTTTAGAATCTGAATTCCAGTTTGCGGAATCATGTTCAATTGTTCCGGAAACAGAAGTTTTTATTTCATCCCTGACCTCAAGAGCTTTCTTTATTAATTCAGTGATTTTATCCGTATCAAAATTAGCATTGGTTATAGTTGAGAATAAAGCCTGGCAGACAAAAAGACCTTTTTCTCTATCAATACTTTTCCCTGATTTCTCTACACACAGAGCAATACCCTGTAATGTGTATATCAGTAAATCCTGCAGATTGGAAGTTGCTTCATCTTTTCCGCATACGCCTCTATTTGTACAGCCTGTATTTTTTACTGTTTCCTGACATTGATCACAAAACATACTCATTTTATTTCTCCTTTTTTAATAATTCCTTTTCCGCTATTTTTTTGCCTTCATCCGTCTTAAATATCCTGTCTATTTTCTTTTTATCAACTGTTATTCCTTCTTCAATTAGGTTGGTAATAAGATCGGCATCCCATATAACATTAAAATTCAGGATATCTATAACATCAGGAGTATGGTGATGCGCTATTATATCACATATCTCATTTACTGCATTGTCCTCCAAATTAAATTTATGCAGGATATTTCTTGCGATAGGAGGGCCTTCTATCTCCTGGTAATTCCCGGCAGAAGAATTATATTTCTTTTCGGATTCTTTGATTCCTATATCGTGAAGTATTGCCGCAGGGATAACTGTATCGGAATTCCCGGACTCTCTTTCTAATATTGATTCAGCGAATTTTAAAACAGTCAACGCATGATTTATTCTTTTATTATCGTTTCCGAAATAGCTTTTCAATTCTGTTATTAAATTATCCCTGTATATCATAATAATAAATCCTGTTACCGTAATTCTCCCTGCAACGATATTATTTGCTCATTAACGTCGATCTGTTTTTCTGATTTTTCTACGGCTTTTCCCGCTATCATGGTGTTCCTCCGCAGCACGGGACCTGCATTCTGACTGCTGTAATAGATTTAATATTGTTATCAAAGATAATTATTGAAAGTTTTTCTATATATCTGTCAATATCACTGTCCAGTTTAGGACAAAAAATAACCAGCGATTTTCCCAATAAAAATTCATTATGAAAATTATATATATTCAGCTTTAAGTTTTTTAAGCAGTTCATGAAATTCTTCATGTTTACCATGGCCTATTACATTTTCCTCGTACTTTTCAAAATCTTCCAGCAACTCGTTCTGTTTTGAATCACTCAGCACATTATCTCCCATTGGGAAAAGAACATTGTTTTCTTTTTCTATGTGCGGAATCAAGAGTTCAATATAGTTTTTGGCGGCGTCTACAAATTTTTCAGTATCAATACTTTTATTATCGACATCAATTGCCACTCTCATCTGTGCTATATGCTCTCTCCCCTTGACATGTTCTGCCAACATAACAGCAATAGGGCCGTTTTCTTTGAGAATCCCTGCTTCTTCCATGGCTGGGAAAAGCATTTTTTCCTCTTTGCCATGATGACATTGGTCAGCAAAAACCGAAAAGACCTCTAATAATGAAGCAGTCGCTCCAGCATCATATTCAGTCTTTTCCATAATTCGGTCTCTCATTTTTTTGAGTATTTGTAATGCCAGTTTTATTACCTCGTGTTCGTGCTTCAGATCATCACTTGCTTTATTCATGTTTACTGCCTCCTGATTTTAAATCCATTAAAAACTGTATTTTAATTTCATATACGCCATATCATTTTCATTGTATTGTCCGAAATTCCCTTTGTCTCCCGTAAATATATTTGCACCAAGCTGGAGGTCCATTTCATCGGAGACATCATACACAATCCTGGGTCTTAACAAGGCATCTTCATTATTTAAACCAATATATGCAAAGAATTCCAGCCTTAATGTTTCACGAAAATAATCTTTAACAGCAAGAAAAGTAACCATATTTTCATATTCATCACTTGTAATCCGGCTATCGTATTCAAGAATTAGCTGTTGTATAAATTGAGCACTTAAATTAATATCCATAAATGAACAATCTATACCCAACACATAATTAATGTAATCCTTTATTATAACCCCACCTGAATTCAAATCATCTGTTTCAAAGTATTTTCCGCTAAAATACCCGCCTTCTCCCCGCAAAACATAGCCTCCTAACGATGTGCTTAAACTTCCGCCCGCAAGACTTAATCTGTGATACTCCGGTGCCACTGTTACTGCTGTGATTTTGTTTGATGTGCTGTCAATTGTAGGATCCATATGCAGTGCGGGAGAGTCATCCCACATATATCCTCCCATGATCTCGAAATCAATGAGAGAAGATAAATAAGAATATTTCGTGAATACCTCACTGTTTTCAAGATTAGCTTTTACCTCTTTTTTTGAATAATCAAAAGTTACAGGCGCAGGCAATGTTGGAGATATTCTCCAGATAGATCCATCTTCAGGTTCATTCGTGGGAGTAAAAACAGGCGCCCAAACCATCTCAAATGTACTATCAGCTAAATAATAATCCAGTTTTATTGAAGTGATACCCATGCGTATTTCACTAAAATCCGGCAGTAAAAACTCTCTTAAATCTTTGGGTGAAACAATATCCGTGATAAATACACCTTCGGCTTTTCCCCAGATGATCTGCTGTTTTCCAACTCTGATATCAAATGAATCGAAATATATGTCCATATACAACTGGCGTAAATCCGCATACATATCTTCATTGGTGTTTTTATAAACATACGGGTTTATTTTTAAAGATACATTATTGCTCTTATGCTCCAGGCTGAGATCAATATAATTTTGCATAATTGAATAATTTTTATCGGCTCCTATAAGTACTCCCATATAAGACCTGGCATATCCGTTCAGTTGTAACGACTGAGCCAAACCTGTCGAAGCTGTTGAAAAAAAGAGAAGAACCAGTATTATTAACAGTTTTTCGGATTTCACTGAACACCCCTCTTCATTATCCGTTCAGTAAAAGTGGTATCATCAATCCCGCCATCTATGATGATATCTGCAAGCATCATCTTTGTCATATGATCCTTTTGTTTATTGTGCATTTCCGTGTTGGTTATTATCCAGTAATCTTTTATTTTCTCATATTTTTTAACGCTTAATACCTTAAGCAGGTCCCCATCTTCATCATAAAATTCTTTTTTTAATCCTAACCATTTATCTTTAATAATCCATGTTGCAGTTTTTGAATACATATATTCCTCTTCTTTAGGAATACTCTCTACTACATAGCAATCTTCATTATCGAATTTTTCCTCTCTTAGCAACCTGTGTGTATCTTCATAAGGATGCCTATCTCCGAGATCATCATATGTAAAATCAGAACCCATAAAATAGTCGCTTTTGCTATCGCTGGAAATCCTCTTAATTCTTTTCAATGCAGGCAAATAGATCCATTGGTCATCATATCGTCCTTCTTCGTCATAACTCCAGTTCATAAATGACGTATCCCTGACATCTGAGGGAGAAATAAAAAACATTACTTTTTTCTCCATAGCATCATAATCCTTACTGTATTGCTTTATTTTACGCTCTCTCTTATTTCCTCTTTTATTCATAAGGGTCATTGTTAGCTCTGCCTGCATATCCTCCCCCTCAGCCCGGCTATATACATTTTGAATTATTTTTAAAGCTGTTAACTCCTCAGCGTAAGACATACTGATTGCCAATGATATTACAATAACAAATAGCAAAATAGTTTTTGTGATTTTCATTATTTTATCTCCTTTTTTCTCTTAAAATATACATTGCTCATATACATAAGCAAAAACATAATACTGACTGTGCCCAGAAAACTTGTAAACATATTCAAAGAAACCAGAGCTCCCAACATACGATTGGGCGGAAAAGCTGAGAACAATAATACCAGAAACCCGGCGATAACAACGACAGCATTAAATATTATCGCTCGACCGGAATGACTCATAGTTAATCGGCAGGTTGTTTCTTTGTCATTATCCTTACTATATATTTTATAACGTTCTATAAAATGAATAGCATAATCGATTCCTATTCCTATTGCGATACTTGAGATAAGCGCTGTAGTAGTGCTTAGCGGAATACCGAGAAGTCCCATAATACCAAAGTTGATCATAGTAGTTATAACGATGGGAACTGCTCCGATCAATCCAACAATAAGTTTCTTAAACATAAAAGAAATGAGAATTACTACTATTAATAATGCCAGAATGACACTTGTTATCTGCCCCTGCAAAATGAGATCGGTAAAAACAAGGCTCTTATAGCCGGAGCCTGCATAATTAATTTCAACACCAAGCTCCTTGAATTCCGGCCTGTATTTTTCTATAAGCGCTATAGTCTCATTTAATACTTTTGAATTATCACTTTTTAGCTGAAATGTCAGATTGGCTTTCTTATAATCATAATTCACAACCTTCCAGAGATTATCAGGATCCCCGGACATCTCATACAAAAGAAGGTATTGGGCAACCAAATCTGAGGATTCAGGGATTCGGTTAAATTTCTCATCGTCAGCATGCATTACCTTATTCATTCTCTTGAGATAATCAGCCAGAGAAAACGAATTCCCCACCATTACGTTATTGTTTACAACATTCATTTGAAGTTTATCGATAACTTCTAAAACAGCAGGGGATTTAAATGTATTAAGATCCTTTCCATCTAAAATAACATTAAGGCTGCTTGTTCCACCAAAATTAGCATTAATAAATTTATCAGTCAGAACAATATCGCTGTCTTTTTCAAATTTATCAAGAAAACTGGAATTAATCCATACTTTCCTGATACCTGTAAGCGCTATAATAATGACAATGATCGTTAACATCATGGTTAAATATTTATGCTTTACTATTTTCCGAGTATAGAGAGCCGCTAAATCAACTTTTTTTCGAGCGGTATTCTTACTATCTGTTTTCCAACCGGGCAAACCAAAAACCATTATTCCGGCAGGAATCAAAAGGAGGGAAAAGACCATCGCTACCATAACACCAAAAGCGGTGAATAACCCAAAATATTTAATTGGATAAACCTGGGATGTCAGCAATGAAATAAAACCTACGGACGTTGTAACAGAAGTCATAATCACCGGTTTCCCCATACCATGAATCAGATCCTTAATTGCTTCTTTTTTCGTAGCCGACGGATTACCAATCATAAATAAATGCAAATGGCTATAGAGATGGATTCCGTCAGCAACACCAATTGCAATAAGCATGACCGGGATCATCGTAGAAACAGCATAAATGGGGATCCCAAAAGCGGCCATTAAACCAAAAGTCCATATAGTACTGAATAAAACAACAAGCAAAGTAAAAAAAGTACTTTTAATGCTTCGTAACACAATCAATAAAACCAAAATTATGACTAAAATAACTATCGGTACCATGCGTTTCATATCTCGCGGACCAAGATACGCCATTGTCCCTTCCACAATGGGGCGACCGGCAACATATAACTTTTCAGGCCCTTCATATTGCTTTGATAATTTTAAAATACGCTGGTAAAATTCTTGCGAAAAAACATCATCTTCTATTTCTGCAATAATTATTGTTACTGTTTCATCGTTTGAAACCAGTCTCCCAAAAACCATCTCATTACTGCGGACATTATTCCGCAGTTTCTGTAATTTCGCATCGGTTTCAGGCGCATTTTTAAAGAAAGCCTTGACGTCCATTCCATCTTCGGTGCCGATAATATTATCAGCTGTATACAATGAAGTAACATCGTCTTTTTTAATCTCCTTCATTTTTTGCAAAGATTTGGTCAGATTTTTAACCTTTTCAATAGTTTGGGGGTTATAAATACCTTCTGATTTTTCAATGGCAATAATAATTCCATCTCGGATACTAAACCACTCCTCCGCCTGATTGCTATACATAAATGCAGGGTGGTTTTGCGGCATATATTTATCCAAATCTGTTTCCATGCGGGAATTGGATTTCATAACCTTAAAAAATCCGACAGATGTGATTAAAACAATTACCAAGATAAGACTGGGTAATTTTAAAAGTTTATTAATTATTTTTTCCATAAATACTCCTAATGCTTAAAGCAGTTTTGTCTCTTTTTCGGGTCTAGGTATTTTTACAACTAACACCCGGACTATCTCATCTGTCTCATTATAAATGCAGTGTACTATACCTGCGGGACTTTCTACTAAAGAATCCTTTCTTACAGTTTCCTTTTCTTTCCCGATTTCAATTACAGTTTCTCCTTCAAGAACATAGAAAAACACATCAACAGAAGTAATATGCGGCTTAAGACTTTCTCCTGCTTCCAGACTTATATGTACGGCAACTGCATTCTTACTGTCATAAATCTTTGAAGCTGAAACATTATGCATGTTTTTCATCGCTGTATTTTTTACTGCATTAATAATTTTCATACATCCTCCTGATTATTAGTTGATAACCACTTATTTACCCGAACTATAATTTACTTTTTAATTACCATATTTAAATTTGCCCACAAATTTTTACCTTCCTTTGCCAAGTCATACTTATATCCGGATGATCTCCATTTCCTGATAAGAAGCCTGAAAGATCCCATAATCATAATGCTCAGGTATTCAGCAGGAATATCATTTCTTATTTCTTTTCCGGCAATTCCTTCTTCTATGGTTTTTATGATGTATTGCTGATTCAGATCAATTATTTCCCATATTTTCTTGGATAATACTTTGTCAGATCTGAAGATCTCTTCCGCAAAAAGTATAGATGCTACAGCAGGCTGTTTTTTGAAATTTTTAAAATGACCCTCCGTATATGATTCTATTTTTTTAAGGCAGCCTTCTTCTTCTTCTGATTTTTTTCTTAGTATTTCGATCTCGGTTTTATAATACTCCAATATTGCCAGAAGAATATTCATCTTATTATCAAAATGCCTGTAAATAGCCGGCTCGGTGACATTTATTCTTCCGGCAATATTTTTCATAGTAAGTTCCTGTATCCCTTTCTCTGATATTATATTTATTGCCTTTCCAATTATTTCTTTTTGTCTACTCGTAAATTCCGCCATCATTCCTCCATTTCAGTAAAGTTAGTTATCGTTCACTAACATCATAACTTAAACCCAATTCTTTGTCAACCCCCTGTCCTATTTTTATAATTTATGAGATTTCGCTGTATATTTGGTAGAAAAAAATGCTTCATACTATATGAACTACAAACACTTCCTGGGCATTTTCCGCATATAAACCTATACCCTATAACCCCGTAATAGATTTTAAGCCCTTAAATCGACGATCTGAGAGTTGGGGGGTAAACTTTAGAACCCATTAAAACCGGTGGGCATTAAATTGATGCAAGGCTAACAAAGCAAAGAACAACAGCAGATTTATTTCTCATAAATCTTATAGCTTACATCCTTTTTTAACCGTTCTTTTATCAGCGTCTTTATATTTTTGTTTTCTTTGGCAGCAGTTATTTTAAGCTGCTTATAAGAAAATGTTGTGATCTGTTGGTTAATCTCTGTTTATAGACTTCTAAGAAATAGATTAGATAAAAATGGCTTACCGTCAATGAGATCCGATTAGAGAAGCCTTTTTTTCGGCTAAGTATAATCTATTTAACTTAGAGAGCTTTTAAAAGGATGTGCCACTTAGGCACTGTCTTTTCCTGGTTATGAGTTATTTAAGTGGTGTGATGGAGCCTTAAGGGTCCTTAAAAATTCAAGCAGGTCTTTGGGGCTGCCTTCTTTTTCAAGCTCTTTTATCCATCCTTCAACTTTTTCGGGAGAGTATTTTACGGTAGCTGTCCTGGCGCCGCCCGGGTACAGTACTTTCTCTCTGAGCCTCAGTTTTATAAGTTCAGAAGGGTTTCTCCTCTCTCTTTCGGCGGTCTTTGTGAGCTGCTCGTAGGAAAATATTGATATCATCTTTTTTATTTCGGTCGTTGATATATCCTTGAGGGACTGATAAAGTCCCCGGTCATTCTTTCCGAAAGCTACGGTGACAGTCTCGTGCTTTTTTTCTTTGCCGGGACGGGAGTACGGAAAATATATTGATATAAACTTTCTCTTCATTTGATATAATTATAACACAGTGTGATATATTTTTCAATTGCGAAACAAACCCTCAATTAAATAGCACTGGCTAAAAGTATAAAGGATATCTCTCTTTTCCGGACCAAGAAAAATTCTCGTTAGGTATGTCTTAAAAACCGGGTTAAACTGTGTTAATAGTTTATGACCTTACAAATTTCGACAGCAATGAATAGTCCCCCTTGTCAGCCGCATATAAAGATTTAATGTATCTTTTTCTGGTTTTCCCCGCGCTAACTAAATTCTCGCTTCCCCATGTAAAGCGGGGTTTTTTAAATATCATTTCCAATATTAAATCCGACATCATCCGGGCATGCCGGCCATTACCGTTTGGAAAAGGATGTATTGATACTAATTTGTGATGGAATCGATAGGCGATTTCTTCCGGCGGATAGGTTTTATTTTCTATCCAAAAATTTGCATCATCGCATAGAATCTTTAATTTTTGAGTAATCTCATACCAGGGACATCCAATATTTTTATCGCTTTTTCTAAATTTGCCGGCCCACTTCCAGACATTATTAAACATTCTTTTGTGAAGTTTAGTTATAAACGGCACACTGATAATATCTGCATCTTTCTTTTTAGCTAACCACATCTCCGCCTCGTTAATATTATCCTGTTCCCACCTGTCTAATTCTTCTCTATTTGATATGTGCGGTACGAGGAGTCCTTCCGCCTCATCTAAATCAATGGGAGTCGCCCCTTCCGGGTATTTAAATTTCATGATTTATCATCCCATATTGACCCGGGATCATCGTGCAGTATCTTTTCTACGGCATCATCAACTGCCTTTTGTTTCTCTTTTAAGCTTAATTCCTGCTTTTCTAAAGCCATGCTGTGCGAAACCCTTTTCATCCTTTTTTCAACTACCAGTTCAGCCTGCCTACGAACAATATTCTCTAATGTTGTCGCCGGGATGAGAGCATATACAAATTTACAGCCCATGGCCTCAGCCGTTTTTCTTAGGGTCTCTACCGTTAAGTTTCCTTTTACTTCTTCTTTCTCTATTTCCGATACCCGCTGCCTTTTGACGTCAATCCGTTCAGCTAATTGCCTAGTATTCATGCCCAAGGATTGTCTTATAGATCTAATCCATCCCCGAAACGGCATATTAATTTCCGCAAGTGGATTGAATTTTTTCAGCTTTTCAGAAGTTTGCTCTCTAATCAGTTTTATTTTACTGTATTTCATAATCTTCCCATAGTCTCACATCAATATTTCTGTTATAATAATAATATTTTTTTAGAGTTTTGTCAAGGATTACCTTGCTTATTTTTAAGATTTGTCAAGATATATCTTGCGGCTTAGACGCTTTTTAGCAAGGTAACCCTTGCTTTTTATAGCGAAAGTGAAAAGGACATGCCCGGCATATACCTTGCTTCACCCGATACTTGACCTGTTGTGTTACTTCCCAAATTATTTTACCTTCAGCAAGGGCTTTTTCCCCGAATTAAAATACTTTTTCTTATTCAACTAAATCACAATTTTCTCGTTTGATTCGTGATCTTCTATTTCAGCAATCATTCCCTGGGGATCTGTTATCTTAACTATATCCGCCAAGGTGCTTAATTCCAGACCTTTATCCTCAAAAAGTTTCTTTACTTTTTTGGGTGCAACCTTTATCGATAGTTTCAAAAAAGTCAAAGGTATACTTATTGTTTGATCTGGCTCAGTCTTGTTGTCTTTATAAATTCTAATCTTTAATTTAGCCATTTTACTCTTTTTGTTCCGGAATTAGCCGTATATTACTCCGAAACCGGTATAAAAAACTTAACTGCTCGCTGCGCCAGCCTTCAACGGCGCCTCCGGCAAACTCCGCTTCCAAAGCCCGACAGCAGAGAGCCTTCAGCTCTCGTCATAGCTAAAGTTATAGGAACTGTCTGAACAGACAGGCTGGTCGGGCTAACACAACGCTTGTCCGCTTTCACCATATTCTACGGTTTCAACGATCTGCTTTTTTTGCCCTTTACCACAAGTGGTTCTGGACAAGCCGGTCCAACGTAAAAATATCTGTCTGAAAGGCGGCGGTTTAGATAGATATTTTCCCCTCTCTTTTTCTTCACGCTTTTTTTAAAAACACTTCGGCCGGCGCCCTGCTTCTACTTTCGTTTTAGTTTCGTTAAGAGCCAGCCGCACCGCCTCTTCCTTAAATCCCTTCGTGTACCTTTGGTTTGGTATTCTTTCCATTTCCGACACCTCCTTCTTTTGTGTCTATTCTGCGAAATCGGTGTCCATTAAATCAATCATATGCCATATTGAAAGACCTGACCCTCACACACCAGGGTGTTTTTTTATTAGATATATATATAATTGGGTTATTTAAGGGGCTTAATCTCTATTTATCGCTTCCCTCTATATCCTTAGCCTGCCCGGATTTAAAATCATGTACGGAAACCGGGGCCTTGTACTGGCCGCCTGGAGTTTTCTTAAAAAGATGGACCCCATTATTGAGCCGATCATATATACCTTTGGGAAACGGCCGTTTCCCAAAGGCCAATTCATGGGAAAATGCTGCAGCCCCAGCACAGTCTCCAGCTAGTCTATAAGTTCCAGCGGATTCATAGCCGAAAGATCAATCTTGTTGACGAAAATAAATATGGAAACCCCTCTCTTTCCGCATATATGAAAGAGCTTGCGGGACTGGGCCTCTATGCC
>JAQICQ010000224.1 GCA_027858455.1 Elusimicrobiota bacterium
GGTTAAAAAAGGGTTAACTTTTCTGGCTATGAAAACAGGTTCCCCGATAGTGCCGCTGGCGGCGGATGTAAAAAACAAAAAAATTTTAAAGTCATGGGACAGGTTTTTATTGCCGCTGCCGTTTTTTTTTAATAGGATGAAAGTATTAAGCGGTAAGCCGGTATATATTAAGAAGGACGAGAATATTGATGAAGCCGGAAATAAAATCAGAAGAGCGCTCAATGATATTTCTGTAAGAGCCGGCAATCTTTTATAATGATATATATATATCAGATTTTGCTGTTTTTCTTTGCCTTAATAATGTTTTTACCGGTTTTAATCGCTCTTTTTTTCAGCAGCAGTATAAGGAAAGGTCTTCCGGAAAGATTTACTCTTTACGGAAAGGAATTAAAAAATAAATTAAAAGCTGTTGACAGGGCTGTATGGGTCCACGCCGCTTCGGTGGGCGAAGTGAAAATTCTTAAAAAATTGCCCGGGTTCCCCTGGAAAAATACGGTTATTACCACTACAAATATTACCGGACGAGATCTGGCCGCAAAAATTTTTCCGGATACACCTTCATTGCTGATGCCTCTGGATTTTATTGTATTGCTTAAAAGATTTCAGAGTTTGATATCCCCGGTAAAATTAATTGTTTTGGAAACCGAGCTCTGGCCGGCATTTATATATGTGAACCGGATGAATAAACCGGTTCTTTTAAACGGAAGGCTCTCCGAAGATAAATTTAAGTTTTATTACAGTGTTAGAAAAATCTTTATAAAAATATTAAATAAGATGGAAAAGATATTCCCTAAAGACAGAGAGAATTTCTTAAGATTTAAGAAGATCGGAGTATCAGAATCTCGTCTTCAGCCCCCGCTTAATTTTAAGTTTGCAGCTACCCGGCCGGCAGTAAATAACTCCGACCTTCGCTATAGTTCTCACGCCGCTCCGATAATAATTTGCGGTTCAACGCATACCGGCGAGGAAGAAATATTAGTTGAAATATATAAGAAGTTACGTTCTTCGTATAATAATTTAACCATGCTTATATCTCCCCGGCATTTAAAGAGGGTGGAAAAGATAAAGCTTCTTTTAAAAGACAAGGGAGTTGATTTTAAAATGTGGAGTAAAATTACCGAAAATATACCCGAAAGGACGGTGGTAATAATTGATACTATGGGGGAACTGTCAAAGATTTATTCTATTGCCGATATTGCATTTATGGGAGGCAGCCTTGTCCCTGTAGGGGGGCATAATATTATTGAAGCCGCCCTCTGGGAAGTGCCCGCGGTAACCGGGAAATATATTGATAATTTTAAGTCTGTATATAATATATTTGAAAAAGGGGGAGGTGTCTCTATAGCCGGCAGTGAAAAAGAGCTATATGAAATATTTTACGATCTTTTATCCGATAAAAAGAGAGCCGAAAGAATAGGAAAAAAGAGCGCCGGTATAATCAGGGAGCAGCAAAATAATATAAACGACAGGTTTAAAGAAATATCCCGTGAAATATTTTAAAAAATTAAGAGAAAACATAGTCGGCGGTATACCCGATAGCGCCATGATATTTAAAAGGATAATTATAATTATACTGCTTTTATTTTCCATGGTTTTTTTAGGAACGACAGGGTATATGATTTTAGAAAACTGGAAATTCACCGATGCTTTATATATGACGGTAATAACATTGTCAACTGTCGGATATAAAGAAATTTATGAACTTTCGGAGCCGGGAAAATGGTTTACAATTACGCTTATTGCAGGGGGGATAAGTGTTCTTGCGGTGGTGCTTGGAATGTTTACTTCCCTTATTCTTGAAGGAGACCTTAGAAATTATTTACGGAGGCGTAAAATGTTTAAAAATATTAAGAAATTAAAGGATCATATTATTATATGCGGGTTATCGGATTTAGGTAAGGAAATCATGCGTAATCTTTCGGAAAAAGGGCATAAATTTATTGTTATAGAAAATTCAGAAGAAAAAATTCAGAATGCGTTAAACAGCGGAATTGATTTTTTATATATTAAAGGCGACGCCCGCGAAAGCCTGGTTTTAGAAGAAGCCGCTATTCAAAAAGCCGCTACGCTTATAACCTGTCTCGGAGAAGACAGTTTCAACCTTTTTGTAGTTATTACAGCGCGGGAGTTAAATCCGTCGCTGAATATTTTAGCCGAAGCAATAGATGAAAAAGTAAAAAATAAACTTAAAAGGGCCGGGAGCGATTATGTCATATCGCCTACCCGGATAGGCGCCTCGAGGATGGCCAGTGTAGCTACAAACTCTACGGTGGTCTCCTTTTTGGATATAATGACTTCGGGCGGAGACAGGGAGATGCAGCTTAATGCTATAAAGATAGAGAAAGAGTCCAATGTTATTTCAAAAACTTTGGGGGAAATTCAGATTCCTAAAAATACAGGGCTGATTGTTATTTCTGTAAAAAAACACGAAGCCGGCAACTATATATATAACCCCTCATCTAAAACAGTGTTGAATCCCGGCGACGAAATTCTTGTTTTAGGCGGTGTCGGAAATATTAAAAAGTTAAAAGAGTTTATTAAATAATGGAATTTTTACTCATAAGATATTCTTCGCTGGGGGACCTTATACTTACCACACCGGTTGCAGAAAATATCAAGTTAGCCGATAGGGAAAATAAAGTTGATATACTTACTAAACCACAGTATGAACAGATTTTTTTTAATAATAGCAATTTTGACGATATAAAAACAGGGTGGCCCGGCAGGAAAAAGTATGATTATATAATTGATTTACATAACAGTATCAGGTCTAATCTTATAAAATATTTTATCCCTGCGGCTGAAACGTTAACTTACGATAAAGCCGCTTATGCCCGCAGAGTTTTTCTTCATTCCGGCCGATACGATAAAGTGCTCAAAAAGAGCGTAATTGACAGATACCTGGAGCCGCTGGAGAAACAGGGAATTCCCATAAAAACAAGAAAGCCTTTAATAAATATATCAGACAGCGAACATTCTAAATCTTTTGAAATCACAAAAGATAAAGAGTATATCCTTATATCGCCCGGTGCAAAATGGGTTACAAAGCAGTGGAGGGAGGATTATTATATAAGCCTCATTAAAAAAATTATCCAGGAGACGGGATTAAATGTAGTCCTGTCCGGCGACAGGAGTGACGCAGAGTTATGCGATAAATTATTAAAAGGAGTGGGGCTCTTAAAAAGTCATATCATAAATCTGGCGGGATTAACGGGATTAAGAGAACTTTTTGCCCTGATAGCTAATTCCCGGGCTGTCATAACTACGGATTCAGCGCCTCTTCATATAGGCTGGGCAACCGGCAGTTATGTCATTGCCATTTTCGGTCCTACCGTCGGTGAGTTTGGGTTTCAGCCGGATGACGAACGGGTAAGGATACTTGAAAAAGAAATGGGATGCCGGCCTTGCAGCCTGCACGGTTCAAATAAATGCAAATTTAAAGATCAGGCCTGTATGAAACGGATAGAACCCCATGAAGTTATGGGAGAGTTAAATGATATTTTAAATGAGACATCTTAAAGATACAGTTATTATTCAGACCGCGTATTTAGGCGATTGCGTATTAACTCTTCCTTTAGCAAAGACTTTAAAAGAATGTTCGGATATCGGGAATGTTACAGTAGTATGCCGGCCGGAAGTGAAAGCTGTTTTTAGATTTTCTTCTTCGGTTGATAAGATAATAGTTTATGACAAAAAAGGTAAAGATAAGGGGCTTGCCGGCGCACTGCGGATTATTAAAAAACTTAAAAGTAAAAAGTTTGATACGGCATTTTTGCCCCAGAGGTCCTTCCGCAGCGGCCTCATGGCTTTTTTATCGCGTATTCCCGAAAGGATAGGTTTTAACAGGGGAGGAGCTGCTTTTTTTCTGACCTCTAAATGTAAATATAACTGGAAAAAACATGAGGTGGAAAGACTGCTGGATATTGCCGGGCTTGCCGGATGCGTAAATAAAAAGAGGTCTTTTGATCTTTTGC
Organism: Elusimicrobiota bacterium; assembly: GCA_027858455.1. Taxonomy (GTDB): domain Bacteria; phylum CG03; class SLGR01; order SLGR01; family JAGXOG01; genus JAGXOG01. The sequence goes on from JAQICQ010000224.1 coordinate 3,975, forward strand.
CCGCCTCTTTGCCCGCCCAAAACCTCTCTTTAAAATACAGGGAGATATTTAATAAAGGCGATAAAAAAAAGATAGTAGGAATAGCCCCTCAAAGCAAATGGCCCACAAAATGCTGGCCTGAAGAAAGGTATAAAGAACTTGCAAAGTCGATAAAAGAAAAGGCAAAAGTTGTTATCTTCGGAGTCGAAAAAGAAGAGTGGCCGGAAGGCGTAATAAATTTAACTGCCGGCACTTCGGTGAAAGAATTAATCGCAGCGATAAACGAAATAGATATTCTCGTTTCAAATGATTCCGGAATTATGCATATAGCGGCGGCTCTCGGAAAACCTGTTATTGTGATTTACGGCGCTACCGTACCGGATTTGGGTTTTACGCCTTACGGCAACGAGAGCGTTATTATTCAAACTGAGCTGGAGTGCAGGCCCTGCGGGCTGCACGGTCCGAAAAAATGCCGATTAGGTCATTTTAAATGTATGAAAAACATAAAAACCTCAACAGTGCGGGAGGCTCTTTATGAAAAAATACGAGCGTAAATATTATATAATACTTCCTTGTTATAATGAATATAGGGCTCTTTCAGAACTTATTCCGGCTATTGAAAAAGTCATAAAAAATAAATATGAAATTGTAATTGTAGATGATGCTTCATCCGACAGCACTAAATCTCTGGTTTCTTTATTTCGCCAAAAACGCAATATAAAATATATAAGACATAAAAAGAACAGAGGTCCGGGCAAGGCAATTCAGACAGGTTTAAAGTATGTTATTAAAATTTCAAAACCTGAAGATTACATAGTTGTTATGGATGCAGATTATACTCATCCTCCTGCGCTTATAAATAGTATGGCGGCTCTGTCAGACGAGCGAAATGACATAGTTATAGGGTCGCGTTTTTGCCCGGGCGGTCGCCAGATAGGTGTAGGTCTTTTGAGAAAGCTTCTTTCTTTTGCCGCCAGAGTTCTTATGACTGTGATTTTTAATATAAGAGGCATAACGGATTATACTTCCGGATACAGAATATACCGCGCAGGTTTAATAAAAGATTATTTTAAAGAGAGAGGTGAGATGCCTGTAAAAACTTCAGGGTTTGAAGCTACCCTTGAGTTGCTTATGAAACTTATATTTTTCGGCGCGTCTGTCCGTGAAGCTCCTTTGATTTTAAGATATGACCGAAAGTACGGACCGACAAAGATGAATCTGTCCGCTGCTCTTCTTGGATATCTTTTTATGGTGTTGAAATTAAAGATACTAAAACCGGTTCTAACGAGAAAAAATAAGATTCTTCATATAGTAAATATTCCCTGGTATTCGGGGCTGGCCGCCTACGGGGAAGATATGGCCTTTTACAGTGAAAAATACAGTGACAAATTTAGTTATGATATTGAGTTTGCAACAGTTAAGGATTCAGCGCTTACAGAAAAAATAAAGAAAAATTTTAAAACTATAGAACTTTACGGCAGGAATTCGCCGGACACGCTTAAAAGTATTTTTAAAGTAAGCAGGTCTTTAAATAACACAAAGATTATTTTTGCCCATACAGGCAGTTCATTTTTTCTGGCCATAGCAGCTTCATTATTTAAAAAGGTAAAAGTATACAGAGTCAGAGCAGAACGCGGGAAAATTAAAAAAAACATTTTTAATATCATCTTGCATAAACTTGCCGCCGGAGTAATTGCGCCTACTATGCAGATAGCGGAGGATTTTAAGGAATTTGGTATTAAAGAGAAAAAAATATTTTTTCTTCCTCCGGTTGTTGACCTGAATAATTTTTCTGCGCAGCCCTTAAATAAATCTAATCTTATAGGAATAGTCGGCCGTTTGGATAAAGTCAAGGGGCATAAGATTCTTATAAAAAGTCTGGCTTTAATTAAAGAGCAGATACCGGATATAGAATTGATAATTATCGGAAAAGAGGAGGGGGTCGCAGAAGACGAGTTGATAAAAGAGGCCAAGAGCCTGGGGGTGGCCGATAAAATTAAATTTATGGGAAAGGTTAAGTACGAGACTATACCTATTTTAATGGCCGAGTGTCGTATCGGCGTTATACCCTCGCTAGGGTCTGAGGCGGTAAGCAGGGTTGCGGTGGAATGGATGGCTGTAGGGAGGCCGGTTGTAGCGTCTAATGTAGGCTGTCTTGAAGAGTTTATCGGAAACAAGTATAATGGGTTTCTTGTTTCTCCCGGCGACCCGGGGGAACTTGCGGAAAGAATTATTGATATATTAAAGACCGGCTGGATTAATGAGAAAATGGCCGAGCAGGCGGCAAAATACTGCCAGGAGCATTTTACTCCCGAGCTATATAATATGTACTTAAAAAAGATTTTAGATGAATAATATTACAGCAATAGTAGTTACCTATAACGAAGAAAAAAACATAAAAGAGTGTCTTGGCGGATTAAAGTTCGCCGATGAGATAATTGTAGTTGATTCTCATTCTGAAGACAGAACCCGGCAGATAGCGACTGCAGCCGGGGCAAAAGTCATTAAATCCAATGTGAATTATCCGGAATACAATAAAAATATAGGGATAGATAAAGCTGAAAATAAATGGGTATTTATAATTGATGCAGATGAAAGAGTGTCCCCCCCTCTGGCGTCTGAAATTAAAGAGAAAGTGAAATCCGATAAGTATGCGGGATATCGCCTTTACAGAAAAAACTTTTTTCTTTCTAAAGAGATAAAGCACTGCGGCTGGGAAAAAGACAGTGTAGTCCGTCTCTTTAAAAAAGAGAAGGGCCGCTATCCGGATAAACGGGTTCACGGCGTGCTTGTTCTTGAGGGGCGCGAAGGCAGGCTAAAAGAGAAACTCGGACATTATTCATATAGAAATGTTTCCGATTATTTTGAAAAGGTCAACCGCTATACTCTCTGGAACGCGCGTGACAGCAAAGGCAAGAAAGTCACCGGAGGAAAGCTTTTTTTTAATCCCCTGTTTAGATTTATTAAAATGTATTTTTTAAGGTTGGGATTTCTGGACGGGATCCATGGGTTTGTTTTATCTGTGACTGCGTCGTTTAGCGTATTTATAAAATATCTGAGAATATATTTAGATGAATAATGAGGTGCAATAATAGAGTTATGAATATATATTTATTTGTTCTTGCGGATTCCGCCGCGGGTCTTTTCCGAAACCAATTTCGAAACCAAGCCCGAAGCCAATTCCAAAACCAATTCCGAAGCCTAAATCTAACGGCGGAAGTATCAGGTAGAGGTATATAATGAAAGTAAGCGGTTTTACATTTGTTAAAGATGCGGTTAAATACGATTTTCCGGTAGTAGAATCTATTAAATCAATGCTCCCGCTTTGCGACGAACTGTTTGTTAATGTGGGCATATCCGGGGATAATACGCTGGAACTCGTTAAATCTATAAAAAGTAATAAGATAAATATTATTCAATCTGAATGGGACCCGGACTTTAAGGTAAAAGGACGAATTCTTGCCGTTCAGACAAATATTGCTCTTTATAAATGCCGCGGCGACTGGTGCATTTATCTTCAGGCCGACGAAGTGCTCCATCAAAAAGATTATGACGCAATAAGAAAAAGCATGAAGGAAAATCTTGATGATAAAAGCGTGGAAGGGCTCTTATTAAACTATCGCCATTTTTTCGGAGATTATAAACATTACGCAAAATCGTATCACTGGTACCAAAAAGAGATAAGGATTATTCGAAACCATATGGGGATTCAGTCGTGGCGCAGCGCGCAGACTTTTCGGGTTGACGGCCGTAAACTTAAAGTAAAAGAGTGTCCGGCTTATGTATATCATTACGGATGGGTGAGGGACCCATATAAGATGGCTGAAAAAAAGAAATACCATAACTCACTGCATCACGGCAGCAGGGATAACCCGATTGAAAAACCTCAGAGGTATTATTATGAGGATAATATGGACCCGTATATGTTTACTGAATTTAAAGGGGAACATCCCGAAGTAATGAAAGAAAAGGTTGATAACTGGAAGTACGACATAGACCCCGTCCGGCTTAATAAGAAAAAGAAAATGTCTTTTAAGGATGTCAGGTATCGCATAACTGATTTTATATATTACAAGACCGGGCTGAAAATAGGAGAATACAGAAACTATAAGCTCCTTAAAGACCGGCAGGGTGACTGATCCGAAAAACATTATTCATTTTGATACCGGCAGGGGCTGGCGCGGGGGTCAGAATCAGGTATATCTCTTAATCCGTGAATTAAAAAAATGCGGCATAAATCAAACTCTTATCGCACCGGGCGAATCTCCCCTTATCCAAAAGATAAGAGAAGCAGGTATAGATACTTATGAACTTGACTCCCGCGACGATATAGATTTAAAAGCTGTCTATAAATTATAAAAATATGTAAAAAAAATTTCTCCGGATATTATTCATCTTCATTCCGCAAAAAGCCTCGGGATAGCTTTTTTTGCTCTTAGCAACTTACTCTTTTCCAATTTAAAAATTAAAAAGATATTTACACGGCGGGTGGATTTTCCTCTTAAAAAAAACCTTTTAAACAGTCTAAAATATAATTTCCCCGACCGGATGGCGGTTATATCTGATTTTATAAAAGAGCAGCTTGTCTCCGGAGGGTTTAAAGAGCCGGCAAGAATATATTCCGCGGTTGAGAGTAAAAAATATAAGACCAGCTGTAATTATAATCTTCAAAACAAAATTATAAAAATAGGTATGGCGGGAGAACTTGATTTAAAGCATAAAGATTATCTGACTTTTATTAAAGTTGCGCAGAGAATCATAAAAGATAAACCTTTTCAAGAAATAAAATTTTATATAGCGGGTAAGGGGAAAGATAAAGACAAAATAAAAAACTATATAAGAAAAAAGGGGCTTGAAAATCATATTAAGATGGAAGGTTTTATAGATGATATCAGAACTTTTTATTCTAAATTAGATATACTTTTGCATACAGCGCGTTTTGAAGGGTTAGGCAGTGTTATAATACAGGCAATGGCCTCGGGCCTGCCTGTTGTAGCGACACGCACCGGGGGAATACCGGAAATTATAGAAGACGGCAAAAATGGTTTCCTCGCTGAAAAAACCAATGAAAGAGATGTAGCAAAAAAGTTAAAGATACTTATTGGAAATCCGAAAATCAGGGAGAAAATAGGGGTAAACGGTAAAAA
>JAQICQ010000043.1 GCA_027858455.1 Elusimicrobiota bacterium
ATATTAATATGATTACAAATAAATTACTAGATAGAATAATGGATAAACCGTCAAAGGTCAGGGTCATCCGGCTCTTTGTCTCCAGGCGTGAGGATTTTACAGCCTCGGGCCGGGAGGTTGCCAGGCAGCTGGATATCTCACCGACAACTGCCCACACAGCCCTGAAAGAGCTTTACGAGCAGGATGTTTTAAAGCGGGATATTTTCGGAAAGCAGCACCTTTACCGATTAAACAAAAACAGCCGCGCCGTAAAAAAAATTCTCTTACCCGCATTCAATGAAGAATTTTCCGCCCGGCAGGATATAATTGATTTTATCCGCAAAAAAACGGATCTATACAATCTGAAAAATAAAATTGTATCCCTGGTAATTTACGGTAGCACCCAAAAAGGGACTGCCAGCGAGACCAGCGATGTCGATATCGCCGTAATTGTTAAGAACAACGTTGATAAAAATAGAATCGAAGATATTTTTACCGAGAAGATAACCGGTGAGTTTTATGAATATTTTGGAGCTCATCTGGATCCCTATATAAAGAAAAAAAGTGAATTTATAGAATTCAGGGACAACCACAAATCCCCGGTCTCCACCCTGATGAAGAGATATACCGTTATTGCGGGAAAAGACCCGGTGGACTTACAGTAATTATGAGCGCCCGGAAAATAAAAACAAGACAGGAAAACAGGTCCAAATCCGAGTTCTATCTAAAAAAAGCAGGGGATAATTATAAGCAAATGATGAAAGCCCTGAAAGATAAGAATTATAACGCAGCCGGGACACTGGCCGTACAGTGCGCCATATCGGCCGGGGACGCTGTATCTGTCCATGAAAAAGGAATTCGCTCAGTATCCCGAAAATCACCTGGACCTGTGCGAGTTGGTCAAAACAGTTCCCCGTGTGCAGGCGACAAAGAAGAGCAACACTTTAAAGAGAATTATCAGCAAAAAGAACCTTATCCAGTATGAGAGCAGAAGCATAAGAAGAGTTGAAGCCGAGACGCTTGTTACGAGTACCATACGATTTTTCAGGTGGGCAGCCGACGTGGTTAAATAAAAAGCAGAAGGCTGTAGCTATAACAGTCATCCCCTACATTCATATTTTTTCCCGTACCGCTGTTGAAAACCTTTCTTTTCAAGTTTAAATGACCTCTTTAATTTTCCTTTGGTCTCTCACAAAGTAAAAACACAATTTATATTACCCCGTGAAAAGGGGGTACAATACATAAAACTTAACAGAACCTTGCATTACAGTTTTTGTAATACATAAAAAGGGCAAGAAATCAAAAATCAAAGCCGAGCCAATTAGAAATATAGAGGCAATAGAATAGTTTATTGAAGACTGCCTGGAGAGCCAGGCCGGAGCATAATTTAGAAGTTATTAGGGTTTTACAGGGATTATCTTAAATCTTTTGATATGGTGAAGATGAATTTGCTGCCGGCTCCGGGCTCTGAGACCACATTAATTTCTCCGCGGTGTTCTTCAATGATCCTCTTTATGATATTTAATCCGACGCCCGTGCCCTGATAGCCGTCTCCATTAAGACGGGTAAATATATCTAATACCTTTATACGGAATTTCATATCTAAACCTATGCCGTTATCTTTTACATAGAACTGATGATATTTACTTTTTTCTTTGTAGCCTATTTTCACTTCAATCCGGTGCCCGTCATCATCAGTCTGATATTTTAAAGCGTTATCAATGAGATTTTTAAATACTTCTTTAATTTTTATACGGTCGCAGTAAATTGAAGGGATATTTTCTGCTATTGTCAGCTTTATGTTTTTTGAATCAATTATATTTTTAAAATCAGATAGGATTCCATTAATTGTTTTTTTAATATCAACATTTTCATAGGGGTTTTTTATCTTTGATAACTTGCTTAATGAAAGGATATCTTTAATAAGGCGATCCATTCTGACGGTAGCACTTTTTATTTCGGATAGATAATCGTAATCTTGTTCTGTCAGGCGGTCCCGGACGCTGTCGTCAAGGAAATCAGCAAAAGCTTTTATTGCCCGGAGGGGAGCGCCTAAATCATGGCTGACAGTAACGACAAAATTATCTAACTCTCTGTTGGATTTTTTAAGCGCCGCCACAGAGTCGCTGAGTTTATCTATATAAATATTTATTTTTTTAAACAGGGGCCGGAAAACAAATATACCGGATAAAACTAAAACAACTATAGTTGTCAGCATTAAGAGAAACTGTAAATAAATAAGTTTTCTGTTATCTCTTTCTGCAACAACCTGATATTCTCTTACTACATAGTCCAGGCCATCAAGTATGCTGTCGGAAGCAGATGCTATATAATTAATGTATTTCTGGTCTTTTTGTATCTTAATATCAAGTTGAGAAAACTGTCTTGCTTCTTTTATATAACTTCGGACCTGCAGGTCAAGAGAGCGGGGAGGGCTGAAATATATTTCTTTCACCGAAGGAGGAGGGTCGCCTGGCAGATTCATTTCAGGGTTGCCGTTAAGCAGTCCGTTATGCTGGCTCTCCATAAGAGATATAGCTTCGTTGATTTTGAGATTGTATATATTTCTTGCTTTTACATCATTACTTTCAGCCATGTAGTGAAGTAAGTATAGGGCTACCTTCTGTGAAAGCATGCGTTGACGCCCGGAAATATTTATTATAGCGGCGTGACTCTGTTGTTTTTCAATAGTTTTGGCAAGGGTTAAATAACCCAGACAGGCCAGAATGCCCAAAAAAGCCAATACAAATATATATCTGAACCTTAATACACTAACCGGTGTATGAGAAATTTTTATTTTATCTTTTTTAATTTTCTTCGCCATAATATTTTTAGTTATAATTAAATACTAACTACCCTTAATATAATTATGTATCAAAAACAAATATCTATCTGTGACTTTTGTCACAAGGTGAAATAAACAAAAAAACCCCGCCCCGGATAAAGTATCCGAAGCGGGGTAAGTTTAGGTTAACAGCTACTGAATAGCTGCTATACGCTAATCTTTTTTAGTACTTCCATGTAGCGGTAAGCTGTGAAGCAAGCTGATTGAGCATGCCAGCACCAGTTACTCCTTGCTCTATTACCGCATCAACTGTCAGGTCTTCCACTGGATTTATACCTAAACCCATTGTAAGAGTAGCAACGCCGGTTGCGTTGTCATTGATTTCTTCATCGTCTTCCTGACCAGTTGGTGAACTACCTCCATTTGGATTATCAATAGTCACGGTTTCCTTATTATACAGCGTATAATTGACTCCTGTTCTAACAGTCAGAACTTTAGAGATGTTATGTTCAATAGCGAAATTCAGAGGTATCTGTGTAGTTTTAGCTTCTCTGTTATATTCTTCCTGTACGCCAACAGCACCGACTTTTTTAATATCCCGACTTTCTTCCTGAGTTACAGTTTCTAAAGAAAGGCCTGCTGCTGCTATCATCAGCGTATCTTCGGAAAGCATCTTGTTTTTAGCTATGCCCAAGCTTATTTCCGAAGTAGTATCTTCTCTCGTCAATACATGATTGGTATCACCTGCATCAGCATAATCATCATTAATTGTTGGATTGGAATTGATTTTTTCTGTAGAAACACTTGAGATATCTTCTTTGTCGTAGGATAAATTAAAGAGCATCTTTGAATCAGCAGATTTATCCATAATTCCGCGTACCATTAGTCCCATGTTCATTCCGTTGTCAGATTCAAAAGTAAGATCGTAATCTCTTACATATTTATTGGCAGTAATGCCATCATAATTATCTCTTGTGTAAGTATTTTCGGCACTCAACATATTAAGAGATACTATAGCATCTACTGAAGAAAAGGAACCCATATCACTCATTTGCGCACCGAGTGTCAGGCCGATATCAGAAGCACTGAAGTCTTCTTCAGTCTTTGTATCACTAGTTGCTATTGGAACACTAATAATTTCTTCCTCTTTGCTGTTTGAAGCCGAAGCATAATTAACTGAAATTCCCGCATTCATATTAGAAAGAGATTTTCCAAGTATAACATCAAATTTTTCATTAACGTTACTTAGGCTTATACGTGAAGTAAATGTTGGAAGCCAAGAAGCTGCTGGAACATCAGTTCCTGAAGCAGTACTACCCAGGTTTCCAATAGCACCATTATAGCCCTGTCCTACAAAGAGAGCACCGGTTATATCCATAAGTCCGAGATTTCCTGAAAGACCGCCCCAGCCATTAGTTGCTACGTCATCCCATTCTCCCCACATGATGTCCGAGTAGTCAACTACGCGGGCGGGGTTATACATTACAAGACTGTCGTCGTCTTCAATCATCCAGCCGTCGATTCCGAGGCCGGATATCCTGGTAAGAGACGCAGAAGCGACAGACGCCGCAAGCGCTACTACCATTACAATACTTAATACTTTTTTCATAGTACCTCCTAAGTACACCTAACATTACATTACACTAAAACTTTACTCTTAACTTTACTCTTGAAATACCTATTTCCATAAATGTGACAAAAGTCACTGAACCTTTTTTTCAGTTCTACTATAATAAAAAGATTCCCTGTCTCTTTTTCAAGAAATAATGTGTAATGATATAAAATTTTCTGCCTGTTTGTCAAGTAGCAACGGAAAACTCTGTCTTCCATCTTTTATATGAAAGCAATTTGAAATAATAGAATATAATATATATACTTTAACATTATGAAAATTCACAGCACAAAAAAGATAATTTCAAAGGGTTCCGTCATAATTTTTCTGTTTCTCTTTTTCTTTCTCACAGTGACTC
>JAQICQ010000095.1 GCA_027858455.1 Elusimicrobiota bacterium
AAATATAGGCGCAAGGAAACTAAGATTAAATTTAGGGAAGAGCAGCGCGTATAAAACGCCGCTGAGTAATGCAGCCATAGTTACCGGCCGCAGCAGTGTTTGTGTTTTTTCCCGCTGCCGCACGGGCAGGGGTCGTTGCGCCCTACTTCTTTATCTACAGTGCGCCTTTTAATTTTATTTTTACCCGGCATATTCGCGTCGTCGCGCGGCGCTCCCTGCGGTCCCGAGGCCGGTTCTTTTACCGGAAGATTGACTTCAGGGCGTTGAGCTTTACCGAAACTTTCTTTTATTCTTGAGTTAAGGATTTCTCCGGTAGCTCTGAAAATATAGGTTATGACTTCGCGTTTTATGGTGTCCATAAGACGGGTAAAAGCTTCAAAAGACGCCCTCTTGTATTCCACCAGCGGGTCTTTCTGGGCATAACCGCTGAAAGAGACAGACTCTTTTATTGAATCCAGCGCATAGAGATGGTCTTTCCATCTGGAATCTATAATCTGTATCAAAATCATTTTTTCCATATTTTTAAATTCACCTTCGCCGAACTCTTCTTTTCTTTTTTTATACTGGCCGAGTATATTTTCTTCCAGAAAGCCCCTTAACCCTTCTTGCCCGGAATGGTAGTATTTGACCGGGATAATCGAGGTATTAAACCCTATGGCGTTTACCAGCTCGGATTCAATAGCTGCGGTATCCCACTCTTCCGGATGCTGTTTTTTGGGAATATTTTCTTCTAAAACCATATCAACGTAATCTTCTATGAAACCTTCTATCTCATCTGAAACCCCGTCCCCCTTAAGTATTCTTGAACGGTGAGTATAGATGGATTTGCGCTGTTTATCCATAACATTATCATAATCCAGAAGCTGTTTTCTTATATCAAAGTTCATCCCTTCAACTCGCTTCTGGGCGCGGGAGATGGCGCGTGAAATAAGAGCATGCTCTATGTTTTCTCCCTCTTCCAGCCCGCCGAGTTTATCCATAACTGTTATAATCTTATCCGAACCGAAAAGCCGCATAAGGTCATCTTCAAGGGATACAAAAAATTTAGATGCGCCCGGGTCCCCCTGCCTTCCCGCTCTTCCGCGGAGCTGATTATCTATCCGGCGGGATTCGTGACGCTCCGAACCGATGACATAGAGCCCGCCTGCCTCTACAACTTCTTTATGTTCCACATCGGTATCTTTCTTAAATTTATCGTGAAGTTTAGTGAACTTTTCTTTAAGTTCTTTCTCGTCCTCGTTTTTAGGCTCGGTCTTTTCCAAAGCAATAATTATATCCGCATGCGGAATATTTTCTCTTTCCATTTCTCTTTTCGCTAAAAACTCAGGGTTACCTCCAAGAATTATATCTGTCCCCCGTCCCGCCATGTTCGTAGAAATCGTTACAGCTCCTTTCCTTCCCGCCTGAGCTACAATCTCGGCTTCTTTCTGATGATATTTTGCATTTAAGACAGAGTGTTTCAATCCCCGGTTTTTAAGCATATTGGCAATTTTTTCGCTGACTTCTATTGAGCGCGACCCTACAAGAACGGGCCGGCCCTTGTCTTGCATTTCTTTGATTTTTTCTATTATTGCGTTATATTTTTCCCGGGGAGTCCTGTATATGGCATCCGGGTAGCTTTCTCTGTTAAGCTCGCGGTTAGGGGGAATTTCAAGTACGCTTAAGTCATAAATCTTATGAAACTCGGACTGCTCGGTAATAGCGGTTCCGGTCATCCCTGAAAGTTTGTCGTAGAGGTTAAAGAAATTCTGAAAAGTTACGGTGGCCAGCGTCTGGTTTTCGCGTTTTATGGTGAGATTCTCTTTTGACTCTATTGCCTGGTGGAGGCCGTCCGACCATCTTCTTCCCGGCATGAGCCGGCCGGTAAACTCGTCAACAATAATTATCTCGCCTTTCTTTTTTACATAATCAATATCTTCTTTAAATAGATAATGGGCGCGAAGGGCCTGATTTATATGATGAACCCATTCCCCTGTTATATCGTCAAAAAGTTTGACGCCTAAAAGCTCTTCGCATTTATACATCCCTCTTTCTGTAAGATGGGTGTTTTTGCTTTTTTCGTCAACTATGGCGTCGTGGTCTTTTTCTAAGGCATCCCGGTAGTCCCCTTCCAGCCCTTCTTCCTCAAATTTATATTTTTCTTTTACCTCTTCTTTTTCGGTCAGGTATTTTATGTCAAGTTGCGGTATTATTTTATCAACGGTATAATATTTTTTTGAGGATTTACCCGAAGGCCCTGATATTATAAGGGGAGTCCTTGCTTCGTCTATCAGAACGCTATCCACCTCGTCTAATATGGCGTATTCAAGCTTGCCCTGCACCTGGTGTTCGGGGGATATAGCCATGTTATCTCTGAGGTAGTCAAACCCGATCTCGTTATTTGTTATATATATAACATCGCGCGCGTACGATACCTTTCTTTCTTCCGGCTCCATATCGCTCTGGATAAAACCTACCGTAAGTCCAAGCGCCCTGTAAGCGGGGGTCATCCACTCGGCGTCCCGCCTGGCCAGGTAATCGTTTACTGTAACTACATGAGTGGAGGATTCAGACAGTGACTGAAGATATACGGGAAGCACCGCGACCAGGGTCTTACCTTCTCCCGTGGCCATCTCGGCGATATTGCCTTCAAAAAGAACAGCGCCTCCTATAAGCTGGACATCAAAGTGGCGCATATCCACTTTTCTCTTGCAGACCTCACGGGCCACGGCAAAAGCTTCGGGCATAAGCTCTTTAAGAGATTCGTCTTCTTTGTACCGTCCTATAAACTCTTCTCTCTTAGATTTAAGCTCTTCATCGGAAAGTTTTTCTGTCTCCGGTTCTAAAGAGTTTACTTTATCTATAAGTTCCCGGAGCTCTTTGACTTTTCTCTCCGAAGGTGTACCTATTAATTTATTTATTATCCATTTAATCATTGATTTAGATTTTACAATATAAATTTATTTTTTCAAATTATATATCCGCGGCCTGTTAATCAGAGATGATCTTAAAGGAAAGCCTTGAAGCTTTTTCAGATTTGTTTAGATTGCTGTATTGCCTGTAATAATTCATTACTTTAAATACATATTTTTTGGTCTCTTTATACGGGGGGATGCCGCCGTAACGGGCTACTGCCGAGGGTCCCGCATTATATGCGGCCACAGCCAGAGGAGCGTTATTTTTAAACCGCTTCATTAAAAGGCTGAGGTATTTTATTCCCCCTTTAATATTTTCAACGGGGTCGTTTATATCCTTAACCCCCAGAAGTTTTGCGGTCTCCGGCATAAGCTGCATAAAACCGACAGCGCCTTTAGGTGATATAGCATATCTAAAATTTGATTCGGCTTTTATTACGCTTTTTACAAGGTCCGGAGAAATTGAATATTTTTCAGAAAGGTCTTCCACCCACATATCATATTCCCAGTCCCATGATGTTGCCGAAACAATATTTGCAGAAACCGGGATAAGAACCAGCAGGAAAATTATTTTTAATAATGTATTTTTTTGTAATCTCATATCTATTCTCACGGTAATATTACTAAACTTATTAATGCTAAGTCAAATTCAATGTCAAAAATAAATTAGCTGTCGGACTCTCCATAAAGGACATATACTCTTTTATCAAATGGGATACCACATCGAGCGCAAAAGATGTCGTTCCGTCTGTAATTGAGACAGGCCTTGTGTGGAAAATACTTAAGAACAAACTTATGCTTGCAGGCGACCTCGGAAAAGTTGCCGATTCTGAAGGTATTAAATAC
>JAQICQ010000037.1 GCA_027858455.1 Elusimicrobiota bacterium
GAATTGTTCCGATTAAAATTAAAAATTCCAACAGAAAGGGGCCCCGGAATTTCCGATGGCGTTATTAAAAGAGCTTGTCCCGAAGAATCTTTCGGACACTCCGAACCTTCCGAACACTCCTGACATTCATGATGTTCCGAGCAAGATTTCCGCAGGATATTGTTCTCTTTTTCATCTCTTCCTACAATTAATTTAAATTCCGGCGAAATACGAAAATGGCGCCCTTTGTTTGCCAGAACAACATTATTTATATTTAAAATATTATGTTCCTTTAAATCTCTGATCTTTGACGCGTATTCTTTATTTGTAAGCCGGCAGCCTCCGGCAGCCGGTAGATACTCTTCTTTAGATATGTGAAATTTATCCGCCAGCGCTAACTGCTCTTTTCTTGAACGGCCTGAAATTTTTAAAAGTTTATTCCTGTTGATGAGCCCTTTTTCTTCGGGTAAAGTAGTGGGCAGTAATTTTGCCGAAAGCGGCCTCAGTAAAATCCTTTTAACTCCGGCTGCTTTTTCTATAAGTTCTAATGAATTTTTATTTTGAGACATCGGTCTCTGCCCCGTCACCTCCCCTGTTACTATAAAGGCGCAGCCCTCTTCTTTCATTATTTTTTTTGCTACTTTTAACTGCGCTATCCTACAGTCTATGCAGGGGTTTAAATTTTTACCGTACCCGTGTTCCGGATTTTTAATAATATCTATTATATATTTACTAAAATTTATCTGTCGTAAAGGAATCCCTAACCTGTCTGCCGTAACCCGGGCAAAGTTTATTCCTTCCGCGGATTCGGAATGAACAGGTTCGGGATGAACGGGTTCGGGATGAAAAGGACTTGTATAATTTATCGCAATTAATTCTATCTTAAGCTGAGTTAAAAGATGCGCAGCAAGAACAGAGTCAAGCCCGCCGGAAAGAAGTATTACTCCTTTAATTTTTTCTGATGTTGACATATTTTTGTCAGGTGCCGTATATTCTCGGCCGGGTATATCTGTTTATTAAAGGAGTAACCGCGTTCATAAGTAATATGGAAAACATGACCCCTTCGGGGTATCCGCTAAAGCAACGTATAACTACCGTAAGGATACCCGCGCCGGCTCCGAAGATCCATTTTCCCGCCGGGGTAACCGGTGTCGTTACAGGATCTGTGACCATATAAGTCCCCCCAAGCAGTATTCCCCCCATAAATATAGCTACAACGGGAGATATGTAGTTTACCGGGTCAACTATCCACAGTACCGTAAAAAACAAAAAAACAGTCCCAAAATAAGATAGAGGAAGCCGCCAGTCCGCCGCTCCGGCTGCTAAAAGAACTGCCAGCCCCATTAATATCATCAGTGAAAAAGTTTCTCCCGTACTTCCTTTTTTTTCTCCGAGAATAAAATACGGCAAAGCGCCAATATTATAATTTTTGTTTTCAAACCGGACTTTGCTTAAAGGCGTTGCTGCAGTTACAGCTTTGGTGGCGGCGGTTTCAGCTATGGAACTGTTGGTATTGTTATTTAAGAAAGGAACCGGACGGGGAATAAGGGCATATGTGGTAATAAGAACAGGGAAAGCAGCGGTTAAAAAAGCCCTTCCCATAAGAGCGGGATTAAATATATTGTTTCCTAAGCCCCCGAAAATATTTTTCACTATAACTATGGCAAATATAACCCCCAGCGCCGCCGCCCACAGCGGAAAAGACGGGGGCAGAACAAGAGCTGTTATAACTCCGGTTATTACCGAACTTTTATCCGGTGTTGTTTCACCGCGTAATTTACGGAATATCTTATCGGATAGGACAGCGGTTATCATGCAGGTTAATATAAGCCAGAAAGCTTTCATCCCAAAGAGATATATGCTTCCCGCCGCAGGAAAAAGCAGGGCCAACATGGTGATTTTCATCATCTTTTGCATATCCATGCTTTCCTTTATGTGAGGCGCAGCCTTAATCCCCAACTTTAATTTATCTTTAATGTCCATTATCTATTTCTTTAAATCCTTTCTTATATTTTCTGCCCGGGTTCTTACCTTTTCAGCTTTTTTATCTTTTCCTGCTTTATCATATGAATCGGCGAGTTTATCGCAAAGAACCGCATAGTCAATATTGTAAGGAAGATCAATTAGCTGGAATATCTCCAGGGTGTTTTCATAGTTTTTAATTGCCGATTTGTAGTCTCCTGTGGTGTGAAAATTATTTCCAAGCGCTAAATAAACAGATGCAACTTCAATATGCTCATACCCTAATATTTTGCGGCGTATTTTCAATGCCTCTTTCTGTTTTTTTAAAGCAAGATCGTATTTGCCCCAGGCAATATAAAGGCCCCCAAGATTATAATTGATATTTGATACACTTATATTGTTTTCTCCGAGCATATTCTTTCTTATGGCCAAGGCCTGGTGAAACAGCTGTTCAGCTTCTTTATACCTCTGCTGGGCTCTGTAAAGGCCGGCAAGATTATTTAATGTAGTCGCTATATGGGGATGGTTAGCTGAATAATTTTTTCTGTATATTTCAAGAGCTTCTTTGTAAAGCTCTTCTGCCCGGACATATTTGTACTCTTCTTTATATATACCGGCCAAATTACTTTTGGCAATAGCTACATGGACATGAGAGCTTCCCAGAAAACTTTCCTTTATGGCTACCGCCCTTCTATAAAGCGGTTCTGCATTAATATATTTCCCCTGCTGCCGATATATTCCGGCGAGATTATTTAAAACCGTCGCCACATCCGGATGCTGCGTTCCCATAGTATCTTCGGCAATAGAGAGCGCTTTCCGGTAATATTCTTCGGCTTTCTTAAAATTACCCTGGGAGTTAAAAAGCCCCCCTAAATTATTCAGCAGGGTGGCGACTTCCGGCGATTTTTTGCCGTATATTTCCCTGTTAATATTCAGCGCCCTTATATAGAGGGATTCTGCTTCCAGATATCTGCCCATCGCAACATAACTGAGAGCAAGCTCGTTTAAACTGTCTGAAATCTGAGTTGAGTTCGGTCCGTAGCTTTTGCGGGCGACTTTTAATGCCTCCATAGCCAGTTCGGAGGATTTAGTGTAATTGCCCCGCTGGTAAGACCTTACAGATTCATTATAAAAAGTTTCCCACTCCGAGCTTGCCGCCTGAACACTGCAAACAGACATACCCAAGATTATAAATATAAGCGGTAAATATCTTTTTATACGCAACTATTTATTCTTGTCTACTATCTTTTCAATAGCCTGCTCGATAGCTGCTTTTATCTCTTCTTTCTCGTCAGGCAGAACTTGCAGAAGATATTGTAATGCCGACCTCTGACCGATTTTTTCCAGCGCGCCGGCTATCTCTATCCTGTAGTAGCGGTCTTCTAAAAACAATTTTCCTAACGGTTCACCGCTCATCGGCGAGCTGAGAACACCTAATATCCTTATCGCGGCTTTTTGAACAACACGGTCTTTATCCTTTAAAGCTTTACCTATAGCCTCTATTGAATGGCTGTCTCCGATTGTTGCTAATGCGTAAACCGCTCTTAATCTTATTTCCCAGTCTCTGTCGTTTAAGGCTTTTCGGAGGTTTGCCACAATAGTAGTATCCCCTTTTACAGAAAGGATATTTACTGCTTTTGTCCGCACTCTGTAATCATCATCTGTAACTGCTGTAGAAAGAACTGAAAGCGCGCCGGGAAAAGGCATCCCGTTTAAAATATCAAGGCATTTTATCCTTATATCAAGCTCGTCGTCGGAGAGGTATTTTGCGATAGGCTGTATTGTCCGGAGACCGGAAATCCGGCCGAGCGCCTGTAAAGTAGCCATTCTTGTATCGTCGTCTGAATAGTCGGCTCCTTTATTTAAAACTTCTACACCAACATTCCCAGACCCTTGTCCGAAACTACTTCCCGAACCTTTGCCCGAACCTTTGCCCGCGAGATCCGCTATAGATTTTATAGCTTTTATTCGCAACTCTCTTTTTCTGTCGGTCATAGCTTTTGAAAGCAGCCCTATTACCATATTTATATTCCCACCACCTTTTTTCATTCCGAGGCCGTAAAGATTTTCTATGACTTTTTTTCTTAAATCAGAGGACTCATCTTCAATTGCATCGGCATAATATTTAAGGGCTGTGTTGTCGCTCATATTTGATATAGCATCTATTGCTTTAGCCCTTATTTCGTCTTCTGAATCTTTTAAGGCCCGGGCAATATTATCGGAAGCGGATTCGCCGAATTTTACAAGTCCGGAAAGCGCGAGCATGCGTATATCATCTTCATCATCATTTAACATCTCCGTTAAAGGTAAAATCGTTTCGGCTGTTCCGATTTCAATAAGAGCATTGACAGCTGCTGTTCTGACATCATCTTTATCGTCATTAATAACTCTGCGCAAAAGCTCCATCTTATTTCCCATGTCGGAACCGGGGATACTTTTAACGGCGGCTTCCCGTATTTTAGCATCTTCGTTATTAATATCATTTCTTATGCCGGCAGCCCTTACCGTAATTCCGGCAATCCCGACAGCCAATATCAATAGAACCGCTAACTTAATTATTCTTTTCATTTTCCTTTTCATTTTCCATAGTCTCCTTTAATTCTTTTGGTTTTATAAATACTTTTTTCCCTGATTTTCTGAACTGTACTTCCAATTGACCTTCTTTTAAATAATTTCTCCCTACAACTACCTGTACCGGTATGCCTATAAGTTGGGCGTCTTTAAATTTAACCCCGGGACTTTCGGCACGGTCGTCCCAGAGAACTTCATAATCTTTGCTTAACTCGCTGAAGAGCTCTTTGCAGATATTATCAGTTTTATCGGAAAGCTGATCGGAAAGCTGAATAATGTTTATATCAAAAGGAGCTATTGAATCCGGCCATATAATACCGTCCTTGTCATGACTCTGCTCTATTGCGGCGGCCACAACCCGGGTTACGCCTATTCCGTAACAACCCATTATAATATCCTTCCGGACGCCGTCGGCGCCGGTATATTGAGCTCCCATACTCTTTGAATATTTTGTGCCGAGAAGAAAAGTATGCCCTACCTCTATCCCTCTTTTGAAAGCTAACTCCTTACCGCATCTCGGACAAAGATCCCCTTTAATTACTTTCCGTAAATTTTTAAAATTATCCTTTTTTATTTTATAGTCGCGGCCGTAATTAATATTCTTAAGATGATAATCCTTTTGATTTGCTCCGCTTACGGCGTTTTTTATATATTTCACCGCTTTGTCGGCAAATATTTTATGGACTGCTT
This sequence comes from Elusimicrobiota bacterium, assembly GCA_027858455.1. Lineage (GTDB taxonomy): Bacteria > CG03 > SLGR01 > SLGR01 > JAGXOG01 > JAGXOG01. The sequence goes on from JAQICQ010000037.1 coordinate 5,203, forward strand.
CCTTATTGATTCTTACCGGTCCCGCGAACCCGACGGGAGCTCCGGTAATGTCTTTGATTGTATCTTTGCCGGCCAGCGTTAATTCTCCGGCATCCGCATAAGTTTTAAGATGATTCTCGTTTAACTCATGGTCGCCGCGGACAAGCGCTACAACCGGTCCTTTGTCAGAGTCATATATTAAAGTTTTTATGAATTTTTCGGGCGGTTGATTTAAAAATTTTGCAACTTCTCCCACGGTTCTTCTATCGGGCGTGTGGATTTCTTTTAGTTCCTCTGCTTTAACAATATTTTGTTTTATTTCAGATCTTCTATAATCAGCTTTCTCTACATTGGAGCTGTATCCGCCATCGCAGTCCTTACTTTCACAAAGCACTATCTCGTCTTCGCCGGTTTCGGCGGTAACCATAAACTCATGCGAAGATTGTCCACCTATATTTCCCGTAGCGGCTTCAACTTCTTTGTATTTTAATCCGCAATTTGAAAATATTTTTCGGTAAGCCCCGACGTGGTCTTTATATGATTTTTCGCATGCTTTGATATCTTTATCAAAACTATATGAATCCTTCATATAAAATTCCCTCGCCCTCATAACCCCGAATCTCGGCCTAATTTCATCTCTGAATTTCATTTGAAACTGGTATAATGTGAGCGGCAAATCCTTGTAGGAACTTAAATTGGTTCCTACCAGATGAGTTATTACTTCCTCGTGAGTAGGGCCGAGGCAAAACTCCCGGTCTTTCCTGTCTTTTAATCTCATGAGTTCAGGGCCGTATTTTTCCCACCTGCCGCTTTTATCCCATAGAGTTTTAGGCTGGAGGGCGCTCATTACTATCTCCTGACCGGAAATATTATTCATCTCCCTGCGGATTATATCTTCCACCTTTTTTACCACCCGCCAGCCTAAAGGCAGAAACTCATAAATCCCCGAGGCAAGTTTTCTTATCATTCCGGCGCGGACCATTAGTTTATGCGACGGAATTTCCGCTTCTTTCGGATCTTCTTTTAATGTCGGTATAAAAAAATTAGATAATTTTCTTGATTCTTTCATAGTTTTTTTAATTCTTCCATAAGTTTTTCTATCATATTATCCGGAGTTACGGTTCCGATAATATCGCCTCCCTTTATAATAAGACCGCCTTTAGCGGTGCCGCAGATACCTATATCTGCCGATTTTGCTTCGCCGGGACCGTTTACTTCGCAACCCATTATAGCAATTTTTACCGGCTTCTTAAAATCTGTTTCCCTGATAAGTTTTTGAACTTTTTTAACAGTCTCTTTTATTTCCGTTCGGCACCGTGAGCAGGTCGGGCAGGAAATAATAACAGGCCCTGATATTGTATCGGTTGAAATATCCCTGAGGGTACAACCTAGCTTAATCTCATTTACGGAATCACCTGTAAGCGATACCCGGAGAGTATCGCCTATCTCGTCAAGAAGCAGCGCCCCGAGGCCCGCGGACGATTTAATGATACCTTCTTCTTCCGGACCGGTTGCGGTAACTCCTATATGAAGCGGAGTATCTGAATGCATAGAAAAATACCGGTTGGCCTCGACAGTATCGGGCACCGATGAGGATTTCATTGAAACTACATAATTTTTAAAGCCTGCGTGGAGAATTTTCTTATCCCATTTTAATGCAAGCTGAGCAAGTTCAAGCCCTGTCCCGGCTTCGCATGAGCCGGTATTAAACCCGAGCCTCAAAGCTTTGCCGCTCTTTTTCGCTAATCCGGCCATTTTGATTATTGCATCTTCTTTGATGTTTCCGGGATTGACCCGTATTTTGTCAAAGCCTGCAGCTAATGATTTTTCGGCAATTCTGCCTTTAAAATGGCAGTCGGCAATCAGAGGCACCCTGAGTGTTTTTAAATGGTTATAAAGCTTTACGGCATAATCTTCATGAGGCACTGCGCAGCGGATAAGCTCGGCGCCGGCTTCTATCATCCGACTGCCTTCTTCAATGAGCGCCGGATAATCATCTATCGCGCTTTTAAGCATACCCTGAACTCTAACGGGATTATCTCCCCCAACTTTAATATTGCCTATTTTTATTTCTCTTGAAATCATATTTCTCTTGTAATTATTAAAAAAACAACCTTACTATATCCTTATAAGTTGCAAAAAGCATAAGAGTAATAAGCAGAGAAAACCCGACAATATTTGCGATATTTACTTTCCGGGGGTCTACCGGGCTCCCCTTGGCTTTTTCAATGAGGGCTATCAGAACATGACCGCCGTCTAATATAGGTATGGGCAAAAGATTTAAAAAACCAAGATTCACACTTATAAAAGCCAGAAGCTGAAAAAACTGGGTCATGCCTTTCGCTGCGGTCTGAGATACTATTTTTGCAATTCCTATGGGGCCGGAAATCGCAGCTTCCATCCTGCCGGTAATCATAAGATAGAGCGCGCTTACCAGGCGCGCGCAAATATATCCTGTATATTTTGCTCCTTCTGTAATTGATTTTAAAAGTCCGGCTTTTTTCATCTGAATTAAAGCAGTGATTCCTATAAGATGCCTGCCGGCATCTTCATCATATAAAGGAGCCACCGCAATATCTGTTATTTTTCCGGCCCGGCTTATTTTAAAATAAATTTCCCCTTCCGCGCCCTGCGCATCGATAAGTTCTGCAAGCTCTGTCCAGGTGCCTGGTTTTTCGCCGTTAACGGCAACTATCCTGTCTCCGGGCTCTATCCCTGCTGCCGCCGCCGGAGATGCCGGCATGATCTCGCCTATAACCGGTTTATCTGTAATTACAGGCATCCCAGCAAGATAAATTATAGAGGCAAAAATAACTATGCCTGTAAAAAAATTCATAAGCGGTCCGGCTACAAGTACGCCTATCCTTTTAAACGGCGTCTGCCCCATAAAAGAGTCCCGGTCTTCGGCCCCTTCTGCATCCGGGTCTTCCCCTTTCATTTTAACATATCCTCCGAGAGGTATTGCCGACAATTTATATCTTATACCACTGCGGGTAAAACCTATAATTTCCGGACCGAACCCCAGGGAAAACGTTTCAACTAATATACCGGTTTTTAAAGCAACTAAAAAATGGCCGAGTTCATGGACAAATACTACCACAGAAAAAGTAAAAACTACCGCCAGAGTTGACATTAAAGCTGAACTTATCATCTCATCTTATCCGCGATATCAAATGCCCGCCGAAGAGCACTATTATATGTTTTTTCTATCTGTTCTAAAGTGTCGGTCTCGGCATTTTCGGTACTGTTTATTGTCTGCTCTATAACTGAGATTATCCCGGTAAAAGGAATATTTCCTTCCATAAAACTTTTTATGGCTACCTCATCGGCAGCGCATAAAGCTATCAAACTCCCGACGCCCCCTTTTGCGGCGTCAACCGCTAAATCCAGGGCAGGAAACCTTTCTCTGTCGGGTTCGGTAAATTCCAGGTTTTTTATATCCCCGCAGGAGAGTCCGGATGAATAACCGCTATGTCTGTCCGGAGCGGTAAGCGCATATTGTATGGGGATTCGCATATCCGGGCGGGAGATATGAGCGGTAACCGTTCCGTCTGCATATTCAACCAGCGCATGCACCATCGACTGAGGATGTATATAGACCCCTAATTTGTCATAGGGTATATCAAAAAGGTTATGGGCTTCAATAAGCTCAAGCCCTTTGTTCATAAGCGTAGCGGAATCCACCGTTATTTTTACCCCCATATCCCAGTTCGGATGAGCAAGACACTCTTCGGGAGTGACATTTTCCAGGTCTTTGCGATTATATACAGACCCTCCCGAAGCAGTCAATATAATCTTTGATACATCATGGAGATTTTCTCCGTTTAACAGCTGAAATACCGCCGAATGTTCGCTGTCTACCGGTATGAGCTGACCTTTATACTGTATTTCTTTCTTTATAAGATGCCACCCCATAACTATCGCTTCTTTGTTGGCAAGAGCTACTTTTTTACCTTCTTTGAGAGCTGTCAGCGTAGGCATTAAACCGGCAAACCCGCTTAAACCGTTAATAACTACATCTACTCTTTTGTCTTTTACAAGCCTCTCTATCCCTTCGGTGCCTGAATAAAGAGTTATTTCTTTCCCTGAATTTTTCCCCAAGAAAATGTCTTTATTTTTTCTATAACTCTCCTCGTCGGCAAGGACCGCGATATCGGCTGATGTTTCTTCAACTTGTTTTAAAAGCGCTACGGCATTGCTATTTGCGGTAAGCCCAATGACTTTTACATTCTCAAGCTGCTTTGAGACAGAAATTGAGTTTGTGCCTATTGAACCGGTCGAACCAAGTATTGCTACATTCATAAAACAAACCACATAAGGTAATAATATACTAAAGGCACGGTAAATATTAAGCTGTCTATACGGTCAAGTACCCCACCGTGGCCGGGCAAAAAACTGCCGGAATCTTTACAGCCGCAGTTCCGCTTAATAACCGACTCGGCTAAATCCCCCAGCACGGCAAAACCCCCTATTAAAACACCTAAAATAATTGATTCCGCTATACTTAAATAATCCATTTTAAGTATAAATTTTAACAGCACTGTACTGACCGCTCCGGCTAAGACCGCTCCGGCCGCGCCGGCGCGGGTTTTATTAGGGCTGGCAATATGAAGAGTTCTTTTTCCGAAATTAAGACCTATGTAATAAGCGCCTATATCCGAAGCCCACGTTACAATAAATAAAAGCATCGTGTATCTAAATCCAAAAGGTTCTATATCCCTTAAAAAAACTATATGCCCGGCAAGCCAGACCACATAGAGCAGACCAAAAAGAGTAACCCCCGCTTTAACAACCGCTTCTTTTAGATCTCTTTGAAGAATGATAATTATCATCGTTCCTATAACTGCCGCCGTAATGATAAAAAATGAGGGATCTTTACCCCACATTATATATTTTCCGGCAGTGATAAAGTAAGCGTTAATAAGCAAAATTATTCCTAATATTACCCCCCACCATCTTAATGCTTGGATTTTTTTGCCGGCGCACATATTATAAAACTCAATTAAACCCGCTGTTATCACCCCCAGACAGAGCATAAAAAAAGGAAAACCGCCCCATAATATGAAAAGATATACTACCGGGATGGCTATGGCCGCTGATGACAGGCGTTTATTCATCTTGCTACCTTCGGGCTCCGAATCTTCTTTGACGGGTATTGTACGAGTTTAAAGCCTTATGGAATTCTTCCCGGTTAAAGTCCGGCCAGAGAACATCCGAAAAATACAGTTCCGAATAAGCCAGCCGCCATAACATAAAATTTGATATGCGTTCCTCCCCGCTGGTTCTTATTAAAAAATCAACATCGGGTATTCCGGGAAGATACAGATTAGAACTTAATTTATCCGGATTAACCTCCCCTTCTATTTTATTTGCGGCATCGGATATCTCCTGCCGGCCTCCGTAATCGACGCATAGTATCATCGTCAGTCCGGTGTTGTCTTTTGTAAGGTTTTCTGAATAGTTTATAGTATTAAGTACTTTTTTTGAAAATTTTTCCCTGCGTCCGGCAAACATTATTCGGCAATTTTTAGAATTGAATTCATTTATCTCTTTCTTTAAAAACAGAACAAGAAGATTCATTAGAGCATTTACCTCTTCTTTCGGACGCAGCCAGTTTTCCGTAGAAAAAGCATAAAGCGATACATACTGCACGCCAATTTCATCGCAGCAATTTATAATATCCTTAACTCTGCGGGCGCCTGAGCGATGACCTTGGGCAACATCAAGTCCGCGCATTCTGGCCCATCGGCCGTTGCCGTCCATGATTATACCCAGATGGCCCGGAATATGGTTGGAAATATCAGGAATTAAATTCATTTATTATTAGAATAACAGTAATTTCAGATAAACTGTAAAACAGATAAGCTAACCTTCCTTAATCTCTTTTTCCTTGGCTTGGGCGAGCTTATCTATATTCTCGATATGCTTATCGGTTATTTTCTGAATTTTATCTAAACTTCTATATTCTTGATCTTCTGAAATATCACCGGTTTTTGCAATTTTTTTAATACTCTTATTTACATCCCGGCGGATATTTCTGACTTCCACCCTGAAATCCTCGACAATGTCATTTATTCGCTTTACCAGCTGTTCTCTTCTTTGGGAAGTAAGAGTCGGTATCTGAAGTCTTATTATATTGCCGTCGGTACTCGGAGTAAGTCCTATATTAGCGCCGGTTATAGCTTTTTCAACTGAACTTACTGCATTTGTATCCCATACTTTTATTTCAATAAGGCGGGGTTGAGGTATGTTAATATTTGAAAGTTGATTCAGCGGCGTCTGCGAACCGTAATAATCGGCCCTGATACCTTCTAAAATAGCCGCAGATGCACGGCCGGTGCGTATTCCCCTGAGCTCCTGATTAATGGAGTCAACTACTTTATCCATCTTTTCCGTGCAAGTTTGTTCTATTTCTTTATAAGGCATAATTACCTCCGGGATAATATTTGAAATACATTATTTTTAAAAATAACCTAACTTATATAAGTGCCTATCTCTTCTCCGGCAATTATTTTTGCTAAATTGCCCTTTTCTTTAAAATTAAATACTCTTACACCTATATTTTCTTCTTTTAAGATAGCAAGCGCAGCGCTGTCCATTATCTTTAAGTTTTTAGATATTGCTTCGTTAAAAGAGAGCCCTTCACTGTAAAGTTTTGCTGATGAATTTTTTTGAGGGTCGCAGTCATAAACCCCGTCAACTTTAGTTGCTTTTAATATGATATCTGCATTTATTTCCAACGCACGCAGCGCCGCGCCGGTATCGGTAGTGAAAAAAGGCGATCCGGTGCCGCCTGCAAATATCACTACCCGCCCTTCCTTAAAAAACAACTCGCTCTGTGATACCGAAACCCCCTCGGTAATCTGTTCAATATTTAAAGCGCTTTGAATCACCGAGTCAATACCAACATTTTTTAAGGCATTCTGCAGCCCCAGGGCATTTATGATAGTTGCTGTCATACCCATAAAATCTGCAGTAACTCTTTCTATTCCGTTGCTGTCTCTGAACCGTATGATATTACCTCCGCCGACTAAAACCGCAATATCAATATCGTCAGAATATATATTTTTTATCTCACCGGCAACCGTGAGAGCCGATTCCATCGAAAAACCGCTCCCTTTATCTCCCAGCATTTCACCGCTTAATTTTATCAGTATCCTTTTAAGAGACATCTGTTTAACTTATGCTGAATCTCGCAAATCTGCCTATCTGTATATTTTCCCCTATTTTTGCGATAACTTCATGCACGATTTCTTCTATGGTTTTTTTGTCGTCCCTGATATAAGGCTGTTTTAAAAGGCAGTTCTGGGAATAAAATTTATTCATCTTCCCTTCAACGATTTTAGTAATAATATTTTCCGGTTTCCCCTGCTCTTTTAACTGGTTTATTATTATATCTTTTTCTCTGTCCATATCTTCTCGACTTACTTCTTCCTCTGAAAGCCACCGGGGGTCAAGCGCCGCGATATGCATAGATATCTCTTTTGCTAACTCTTCAAACTCGTCTGTTCTTGCGACAAAATCCGTTTCACAGTTAAGCTCAAGTAAAGTTCCTACTTTAGAACCCGGATGTATATACGAATAAACTATCCCTTCCCGCGCATCACGGTCTGAACGCTTGGCAGCTTCGGCCTTGCCCTTTTCCCGCAGATAATCTATAGCTTTATCTAAATCAAAATCATTCTTTTTCAGGGCTGTCTTGCAATCCATTATCCCCGACCCGGTCATCTCCCTTAGTTTCTGTATCTGTTCCAGTTGGCTCATCTTTTATATCCTCCTTGACTTTTTCTTTTTTTGTTTTTTTATCAGTTTTTTTGCCTTTTTTCTCTGTGTCTTTTTCTTTAACTTTTTTTGTTTCTTTCTCAGTAGATTTAACTACAGCCTTTTTGGCTTTCTTTTTAGGCTCTTTTTCTTTAGTCTTTTTCTCTTCTTTTTTAACTTTTTTCTTTGCATTGACTTTATCGCCGGCCTTTTTCTTCTCAGCTGTTTTCTTGTCTGAACTATCAGACTCCGGCTTTTGCACCTTATCATTTCCGGAAGTTTTTAAGGCCCGGCCTTCTTCAACCGCATCCGCAATCATTGAGCTTATAAGCCTTATTGACCTTATCGCATCGTCATTCCCCGGAATGACATAATCTATACCTTCCGGATTACAATTTGTATCCATTAAAGCAACTATCGGAATACCCAGCTTTTTTGCCTCGGCTACCGCTATCTCTTCAAGGTCTGTGTCTACAACAAACATAATATCAGGATGACGATTCATCTCCTTAATTCCGGAGAGGCCTCGTTCCAGTCTGGATTTTTCTTTCATCAGCCTGGACTTTTCTTTCTTAGACAGCGTGGCCATAAGACCGCTTTCTTCCCTCTCTTCAAGTTCTTTAAGACGGTCTATACTTTTTGAGATAGTCGCGAAATTAGTAAGCATCCCTCCCCACCAGCGGTACTTCACATAATACATCCCGCAGCGGTTAGCTTCTTCTTCAATAATATCGCTTCCCTGTTTTTTAGTGCATACAAAAAGGACTTCCCCGCCCTCTGCCACTTTATCTCTTACAAAATTATAGGCTTCTTTAATTAAGTCAACTGTCTTCTCAAGGTTTATTATATGTACTTTATTTCTCGAGGTATATATGTACGGTTCCATCCTCGGATTCCAATCTCTTGTCTGGTGCCCGAAATGGACCCCGCATTCTAAAAGCTGTTTCATAGTTACTATAGCCATTAAGTACTAACTCCTTTCAGTAATTTATTTACTGTTTCTTTTTCTTTGATTCAATATCTTAACCCGCCTTCGGCGCGGTTATTGCCTTTATTTAAATATAG
>JAQICQ010000181.1 GCA_027858455.1 Elusimicrobiota bacterium
CATCTATACTTTGTTTGTAAATTTAAGCTGAACTTTTACATATTAAAAAATTAATCTTGCGATTTTTAAAAATATTTGCTAAATTATTTATTACTTTACAGATAAAAGGTTACAGATAAAAGGATATATATGAAAAAACAGCAAACTTTAGTTTTAATAAAGCCGGATGGATTAAAAAAATCTCTGACCGGAAACATACTTACTAAACTTTCTGAGACAAGACTCAGAATAGTAGGCGCAAAAGTGGTATGCGTCAATGAAGAACTGGCAAAAAAACACTACCAGCATCTTACAGATAAACCGTTTTTTGAAGAACTGAAAAACTACATTATGGGAAAAATACACGGTAAAGAGTATCAGCGGGTGCTGGCCCTTGTCTATCAAGGTGAAAATGCTATAACTAAAGTCAGGGAACTGGCTGGAGCCACGAATCCAGAAGAAGCAGTTTCTACATCTATAAGAGGCGCATACGGAAGGATAACTACAAAAGGCGTCTATGAAAATGTCATTCACACCTCGGGAACTCTCACTGAAGCGGAAAGAGAAATAAAATTATGGTTCAGGCCAGAAGAAATTACAACAAACCTCTACCCTATCGTAAAAACAAAAGACAAAATTAAATGGGAAACATCTTACGATAACGTAAAATTATAAACAATTATGTCTAAAAAAATAAAATTAAAAGGAATGTTTACTAATCATAATGCTGAAGTAAAAACATCTGTAGAGCATCTTTCTGAAACTATTACTCTTTATTTCAAAAATAAGTATAAAGAGTCCCGCAATATGGCCTACGAGGTTCATCTGGCGGAAAGCCGCGCAGACACAATAAGGCGCGCTATAATTGAAAAGATAAAAACAAGCCGCATAATACCTGCTGACCAGGATGACCTTATCTCATATGCAGCTAAGCAGGACAGCATTGCCGACCGGGCTGAATCAGCCGGAGATTTTCTAATAACCCAGCGACCCGATATGCCCGGCTTTGCCTGTGATTATCTATGCGATATTATGGATATCACTATTCAGATGACCGATCCTTTATCCGATGCCATTGAATGCTTTTTTACAGACTTTTCACTTATGCACCGGAAGATAAAAACAATAAATACCCTGGAAGAGGATATAGATAATATACACATGAAACTTGTAAAAAAACTTTTTGATCTTAAAGATATTAAATTAGACCGTAAAATGCATATAAATAAATTCATCTCTCATGTAGTAGTAATTTCCGATGAGATAGAAAATGCTGCGGATATGTTAGACCCCCTTGCCGCAAAGAAAAAAATTTAACCTAAATACTTGTAATCCAACTTACCTTTTTCATTTAAAGTTAAAAATTCACCGGGATATTTAAATTCAGGCAGAATATGGAGGGTTTTTTTCTCGCCGTTTATATTATAATCTTTTGAAATCCGGTAATGTGCATGACCTGTAATTATCACATCACATTTATTCTTAAACTGTTTAACGGCTTCTTTAGTTATCATCTCTGCAATAACTGCTTCGGCTGTAGGCTCTTTTTTACCTACTTTTTTAAACCGGTCCACTACAGCAATCGCTGCTTCCACCGGAAGACGCTTAAATATAAATGAAGCAAGCGGAAACCTGACAAATGCCGACCATATCCGGTATCTTATATCCCTTTTAGCCAGCATATCTCCGTGAGTAAGAAACAAATTTTTATCCGAGGTTTTTATTGTGCTTTGATTACCTATAAATTCCACGTCTGAATTTTTTTTAAAAATTTTATCCGCCATAAAATCACGGTTGCCACGCAAAAAATATACTTCCCCCCCATCTCTGTTGTAATTTCTTAATGCTTTAAAAGCCGGATGGTCAAAATAAATATCTACCTTTGGATGCTCATACCAATAGGTAAATAAATCACCAAGTATATACAGACGTTTAAAGTTATTCTTCTCGGTAAGATTTTTAATAAACTCCGTGAAATCACGAGAACCCTTCCCATCTCCGGAAAGCTTGAGATGTAGGTCTGCTGTAAATATTGCTGTCAATTATTTAATATATTCAACTACCACGGTTACTTTCTGATTTGTTCCGCGCAGCAATACCGATGCGGACTTTTCTCCTTTTAGATATATAAGATGACCTTTTGACATTCCTCTCCGGTAATCTTCGGATATCGTTTTATAGCCCATTTCTTTCATCTTGCTTTTATAGTAATTATATAATTCGTCAATGCCGGAGTCAGCTTCATATACATAAGTTGTTATTCCGTCGCTTATATCTTCTTCTAATTTCACAGCTCCGCTGAAAATAAAAGGATTGCCTCCGGCAGAAATCTGTCCGGTCTCTTTCTTTGCCGGGGGCGGAGTGTGTTTTGCGGTTTCCTGTACCGGCTCATCGTTGCCTTTAAAAAATAAAAACCATATTCCTACGCCTGCAATCAAAAGAAGAAAAATTATCAGAAACAGTTTGGATTTTTTCTTCGGATTTGCGGGAGGCGGACCGTTTGGTTCTGCCGGTATATCCGGAATTTCAGACGGTATATCTTTTCCAGCCTCATCCCCGGTTGAATCTTCAAAGGTTTCAGACGACGATAAATCCGCCGGCGGTTCTTCGGGAATATCTACATCATCAAGCCCTTCTTTACCGGAAAGCTCTTTATCAAAATCAGCAGCGGCATCCGGGGATTTAATTTCAGAATCCTCGGATAAATCATTATCCGCCATAATTTCTTCAAAACCGGGACCTTTTTCTTCCGGTTCAGGGGAAGAAGCGGGGGGAATTTCTTCCTCATCTAATTCTTCAACTTCACCAAAATCTATATCCGGTATATCTGTAGTTTCAAATTCCTCTTCACTGTCGGAGATATCTGTTTCTTCTTCGCTGCTTTCTTCACTTTTTGCAGAAATTTCTTCGCCGGCGATGTCAATATCAAGATCGGGTGTTTCTGAAACTTCTTCATCATCGTTGGCAATATCAAGATCTGGTGTTTCTGAAACTTCTTCATCATCGTCGGCAATATCAAGATCGGGTATTTCTGCAGCATCCTTAGTTTGTCCGGCTGCAATATCAACGGATTCTTCTTCAGCCACGGTTTCATCATCTTCAAGAGAAAGATCGTTGAGGTCCAGATCTTTGCTTTCTGATTCATCCTGTAAATCTTCTTTTTCTTCAAGCGGCGAGTCATCTGATATAGATTCTTTATTGGTCTCATCTCCAAGATTTTCAAGGGGCTTTTCTAAAGACTCTTTGTTATCACCGGCTGGTTCACCTGTTTGAGATTCATCGGAGGGGGCGGGTTTAGCTTCGTCTTTATCTGCTTCCTTTTCTAACGCTTTATCGCCCAACTCGTCAAGGCCGGGAATACTTATTTTTTCCGGCGAGTTTTCCTGCGTATTTTCCGGCGAATTTTCGTCTGCCTGAGACTCTTCGTTTATGGAGTCGGCTACTTCGTCTATATCAGGTTTTTCTTCCCGGTTGTCCGTATTATCATTTTCCTCGTTATTTAATTCCGGATTTAAATCTTTATTTTTTTCATCATTCATTTTAATACCTCCGATTTATTACTCAATATTATAAGTATTCTTGAGATTTGTGTCAACTGCCTCAACAACAACCGGTCTTTTTTGTGCCCTTAAAAGAAGCTCAATCGCTGTTGACAAAATGACTACAACAGTAAAGCTGCGCATCACAACCGTTAAAAAAACAAATACTGCCGTTAACCATCTGCTGCCTGCCTCGTTATAATTTCCGTACATAGTCGCAGTCACGATAAATAAAAGAAAAATTACCAGTAATATATAGAGGCCGCTTAATAACCAGATAGTTATATCTTCTTTTATAATTTTTTTATTCAGTATAAAAGCCTCGCCCGGTCTTTTGCCTACGGCAATTGCCACCGGAACATATATTACTAAATAGACTATACCAAAAGTAATAAGCAGCCCCCCTATAAAAATAAACTTATTTTGAGCGGCTCCGAAATAGTCTGCTGTATAATTAATTAAATATGTTACTGTTACAAAAAATATAAACCATACAAATGCCGCCGGAAGCCCCCTAAGGCCACCGCTTAAATAATCTTTTACCGTCCACTGCTTTCCTTCACTGCTTTTATATAATACCGCCGCAGCGCCCATCAACAAAAAAAGAGTCCCCAGAAAAACTATCAGAGAGACAACGATACTCATATATCCTTTTATATACCTGCTAAACACCGGAAAAACATATGCGGAAAGTATTTCATACCCGGACAAAGCCAATACTATAACTATATTTTGCTCTGTATTTTTAAGGGATTTTTTTATTATTTCCCACATATAACCTCATTTATGCGTTCAAAATCATCTATATTATAAAAATCTATCTTTAGAAAACCGCTGATTTTCTTCCCTGCCCCTTTTTTTCCGGACCCTTTTGCACCAGAACCTTGCTTAATTTTTCTTCGGCTTTTTGTATTTCAGCCGAGTCTGACTGTTTTTTTCTGGATAAGGCTTTTCCGGACAAGGATTTTTCGGATGAGACTTTTCCGGATGAGGCTTTCCGGGTGCTTTTTTTACCTTTAAACTTTGCAGCCATCTTTTCTGCTTCCCTTACCGTAATCTTTTCACGGATAATTTTTGAGACCATCATTTTTCTTTTTTTATTGTCTTTAACCGAAAGAAGAGCGCGCGCATGACCGGCAGTAATTCTGTCGCCGTCAATATATTCTATTATTTCGTCGGGAAGCTCAAGTATTCTCAATGTATTTGCTACTGTAGAGCGGCTCTTACCCACCCTTTTGGCTATTGCTTTTTGTGTATAGGAGAACTCATCAATAAGCATTCTATATGCGTTTGCTTCTTCTACAGGCGAAAGAGCTTTACGCTGAATATTTTCAATAAGCGATACAGTTAAGGTATCAACATCATTTATATCCCTCTCTATGGCCGGGATTTTATCCATACCCGCTAACCGGGAAGCTCTCCACCTTCTTTCTCCGGCTATAAGCATATACCCATCGCCTTTTTTAGTGACCAGCACCGGCTGAACTACACCGTCTTCCTTAATTGATTCGGCAAGTTCGCGAATATCTGCTTCCGCAAAATTCTCTCTCATCTGGTATTTATTTGGTTTTATTTTGCCAATATCTATCTCTTTAAAATTGCTTTCTTCTGAATCGGGTATAAGCGAATCAAGTCCTTTTCCCAGTACTTTTTTCATCTTTATATAAATCTCCTTTTTACTGTTTAGCTAAAAATTCTTTTGTAAGTTTTAAGTATTCTTTTCCCCCGGTAGAATTGGGAGCATAATCATATATTGTCTTGCCGAAACTCGGCGCCTCGGCAAGCCTTACATTTCTCGGTATTATTGTGCTGTACACATGCCCTTTAAAATGTTTTTTGATATTATCCACTACCTGGTAAGAAAGATTTGTCCTCCTGTCGTGCATTGTAAGCACAACGCCTTCTATCATAAGGTTGGGATTTAATCCTTTTTTAACCTTTCTTAAAGTATTCATTAACTGCCCTAATCCCTCTAAAGCGTAATATTCACACTGTATAGGAATTAAAGCCGAATTGCTTGCCGTCAGGGCGTTAACGGTGAGAAGGTCAAGCGAAGGAGGAGAATCTATAACAATATAGCGGTAACTGCCGCAAAGTTTCTCTGTAATCTTTTTAAGTACGGTTTCTCTCTCCTTAACCCCTACCAGTTCAACCTTTGCCCCGTTTAAGTGCATATCGGAAGGCATAATATGTAGAAGTTCGGATTCAGTGGGAATTATTGAATCGGCCGGATCAACATCGTTCATTAACACATCATAGACGGTATTTTCAATTTTTTGAGCTGTAATTCCAAGCCCCTGTGTTGCATTTGCCTGGCCGTCAAGATCTATAAGAAGAACATCCTGCATCTGCCGGGCAAGCCCGGCTGCAAAGTTAATAGCGGTTGTGGTTTTTCCCACCCCGCCTTTTTGATTTATAATAGTAATAATCTTGGTTTTCATTATTGGGTATAATTTTAACTAAATTAAAATATTATTGCAAGAAAAATCGTTTACAGACAAAAATGAGCATATAACTTTGCGCTTTATGCGACAACTATTTTTAAAAAAAAGCGGGAGGGGTACTTAGCGGATTATCCGTTTCCACCTGCGAGGGTATTTTAACGGGGTACTGCCTGTTTTTCTTATTATTACCGTCTTGTCCTCTCTGATATTTTCTGTCCGCCCACCTGCTATTTCTATAATTTTTTCTGCTTCGCTAATCTCTTCCATTAACTGTTTTCCCTTTTGGGCATAATAAACACCGCCTATTTTAAGAAAGGGCAGCGCAAGCTCGGAAGAGACCTTTAAGCCGGCTACCGCGCGGCAGGTAGCAAATGTAAACCTTTCGCGGTAATTATCGCTGCGGCCGGCAGTTTCAGCTCTCACTCTGACGATTTCCGTATTATTAAGCCCGAGTTCGCCTTTTACCTTGAGAAGAAAATCTACTCTGCTTTTTTTGGGCTCAATTAAAGTCATTTTTTTCCGGGAAAACAGTATCGCTATTACCATACCCGGCAAACCGGCGCCGGTTCCTATATCTACCCCTGCGGATTCATCTATGGTTACCGCCAGCCGGGCGGAGGGAAGAATATGCTCTTTAGCTATGGTTTTTATATCCTCAGGTCCTATAATATTTCGCACCTTTCTTTCTTTAAATAAAAGCTCGGTATAGAGTTTAAGTTTTTGAGCTGCGCCCGGAGAATCTTCGGTTAATGATTCTTTTAGAAATGTCCGGTATAATTTTAGAAGTTCCATTTTTGCAATCCTTATATTATACTCTAAAAAAAATAGCGTCCTATCTTATCCGCCCTTCTATTCCGAAAGAAGCGCTCTCCCCCGCTTTTATACAGTAGTTAATTTTATCAAAGTTAGCCCAATATATGTTTTTAACCGGCGGGCTTATAACCAAATCAGCGTCCTTTAAAATACTTTGATGAAGATTATAGGCAGTTATACGATTAGCGCGGTCCAACACATCTATTCCTGATTTAAATTTAATACTCATTGTCAAGCGGGGCATAACCTCAACTGCAATGATATAATTACCCCCGAGCCGGCGGGCTTCATTTACAGGGGTTAAACTTGTTATAACTCCGTCGCTTAAAAGCATATTGTCATATTCTTCGGGCTCAATTATCCCGGGAATAGCTACGGTGCCCATTATTGCCTTTCTTAAACTTCCCTTCCTAAACTCTACCCTTTTCCCTGACTTAATATTTACAGCGACACAACAAAATGGCAACTTTAAATCCTCTATATTGATATCGGGTATTATTTCATCTATTACCGGTTTTACATAACTTTTATCTATAATCGATAAGTTATTTTTAATTTTATTAAAGAGTGCAAGCAAAGAAAAATATTTTTTAAATTTAACTTTAAAAACACTGTTTTCTTTTGGATCATCGGATAAAACCTCAAGCTTCTCTGAAAATTCTTTGCTCATCTTTTTGTAATTCTCCGACTTTGTAAGCCGATTAAGGGCTCCCTTTACCTTATCCGTATCAAGATAGTAGCTGTAAAGCGCCCCTACTACCGCTCCCATGCTCGTCCCTGCGATATACCTGATCTTATATCCTGACTTTTCCAAATTCTCAATTACCCCCAGAGAAGAAACGCTTCTCACCCCACCTCCGCCGAGAGCAAGCCCTATTTTTTTTCTCTTAAACATCATCTTTCGTCCTCTTAAATGTTTCACGTGAAACATTTTTAACTAAAATCTTATTCAGGTTATCCCTGCTTCTCAAAATTGCTTCCGCAGGGTCGGCCGGAGCATGAATTTCGTGGACTGTCAAACCGTTAAATTTGCGGAGCATACCATTATATATACTATAATCTATAGCACCTTCGCCGACCGGGAAATGATCGTCATTGGTTTTATTATTATCGCTGATATGTATATGCTTTATATATTTTTCAAGAGCCCTGTATTCTCCTTCGGGATCCCGGCAGAGATTTATATGACCTATATCCAAACAGAGACCTAATTCAAAATCATCCATAAGGGTAATTAAATTTTTTACATCCCGGTCCCAGTATCTATCCGAGATACCTGTATTTTCAATAACTATCTCCACCTCTTTTTTTTGGGCAACTTTCTTAATATCTTCCATGCTCCTGTATATTATATCCCTTACGATATTGCGTACCTGCGGAATATCCGACGGGGTAGTCCCCGCATGCAGGACAAATATTTCAAAGGGCATAACATCTGCCCATTTGATTATATTTTCCAGCTGACGAAAAGACTCTCTTAATATTCCCGGATTCACCGACCCAATACCTACTCCGTATATCGGAGTATGAACGCTGAAAGTTAAATTTCCTGATTCTTTCCTGTAACTTTTAAGTAAATCTTCCTTAACATTATCTACATAAAAATGAGGAACATCAGCCCATATCTCTATTCCGGCGAACTTGTTATCCAGCGCCCAATCAAGTATCTTTTTCGGGTTTTCCTTTAAGTAAAAATTGCTGGTGGAAAAAGAATGCCTCATTTTATATCCGTTTTATGCCTGCTGTCCGTGTGCTTTTTAAATTTATACCTACTCTTCCGGTATGCTCCGCAGCGGCGTGCAGATAATATATAATAATACTTTCTTTTGGTTCTACTAATTGTTCAGTTAAATATTCAGCTAAAAACATGTTTATTTATTTGCCTATACAAAAGTCAGAGAATATTCTGTCCAGTATATCTTCTTTTATAACCGTGCCGTCTATAAGACCTATGTAATTAATTGCTTCGGAAAGCTCGTAAGAAGCAACTTCATAGGAAACCGGGCTTGTTTCCATTATATCTATTACTCTTTTAATGCCCCGGGCTGTCTCATTAAATGAATTTTTCTGGCGGACAGAGACCATTATATGTTCGGGTCCTGCTTTATCTATCTGATGCTTTATCTCTTCTTTTAGTTTCTCCAGTCCGGTATCGGCCTTGCAGGACGTCTCTATAATTTTGCTTTCCCCGCTGACTGCGGAAAGGTCTTTTTTTGCTACGCCTTCGGCCTTATCTGATTTATTTATTACTATCACCCGTTTCTTGCCGGAAGCAATTTTAAGTATATCTTTCTCGGGCTTTCCAACCCCTTTCTCTTTATCTATTAAAATAATTACAAAGTCCGCTGCCTCTATCTCCTCAACACTTTTTCGTGCAGAAAGTATATCTGTCTCCGACGGGTTTTCTAAACCAAGTCCCGCGGTATCAACATATCTTATAAGATACCGGTCGGAAATAACTTCGCTTTCAATTACATCCCGGGTGGTTCCGGGAATATTATTAACTATACTTCTGGACTCGCAGAGCAACCGGTTAAAAAGAGAAGACTTGCCGGCGTTCGGCCGTCCGATTATAACTACCCGAAATCCGCTGTATATCCCCGCATACGCCTTTGAATTGTCGAGAATATACTCCACGCTGCCGCGTGCCGCGTCCAATAAATCAATGATATCGCTGCGGTCTATGATTTCAAGTTCCTCTGTATCGCCCCATTCAATATCCGCATCTATATTTGCTTTAACTTCAAAAAGAGCGGACTTTATCTTTTCTGTTTTTTCCCGAAGGCTTCCATTTAATATTTTCAAAGCTCCGTTCAGCGCGCGCCGCGAACCGGCGTTTATTAAACTGTTTACCGACTCGGCCTGGGAAAGATCCATCTTTCCGTTTAAAAACGCCCTCTTCGTGAATTCTCCCGGTTCGGCCGGACGGGCACCGTTTTGAGAAAAAAGTTCCAGCAGCGTGCTTATAATGACTCCTCCGCCGTGGCAGGTTACTTCCACTATATCCTGAGCAGTATAGGTATGAGGGGCTTTATATACTGCGACCATAACTTCATCTACTTCTTTATTTCCGTCTTTAATGCGGCCGTGATGAACGGTGTAGGATTTGACCGACTTTATATTCTTTACCCTTGAAGGTGAAAAAATACGGTTAGTTATTGACAGAGCTTCGGGTCCGCTGAGTCTTATTACCGCCAGAGCGGATACACCAAAAGGTGTAGAAAGGGCAACTATGGTGTCATTTAAGCTGGTTGTCATTAATTTTATACGTCACTTATTGGTTAGGTTTTTGTTATTTTTACTCTCCTGGAAGAGCCTTCCCCGACGCTGACGGTATCTATTCCGTCTATGCCGGTTATTGCTTTATGTATCTTTTTCCTTTTTGAGGCCTTCATAGGTGAGAGTTCCTCTGACTTGCCGGATTTTTTTACCTTTTGGGCAATTGTTTTTGCTTGCCGGATAATGTCTTTAACTTTTCTTTTTTTATACCCTTCTATATCAAGCTCAACATTAACCCTGGAACGGGGATCCCTTTTCATTATAAGATTAAATATATATTCAAGCGCTTTTAATGTATCGCCCTCCTTTCCTATAAAGAGAGAACTGTCTCCGGATTTAATATCAACTGAAATACCCGATTCATTTTTTTCTATCTTAGAAGCTGCCTCCTTATCAATACTTTTAATAAGCAACCCAAAAAACTCTTCTGCGCGGCTAAGAGAATATTTCCAGTCTATATCCGGATCTGTCTTCTTTCGGCTGCCTCCTTTTACCTCTAATTGTATCTTTGCGGGCTCGGCTCCCATAAGCCCGAATAAGCCGGCTTTGCCTTCATCAAGTATTTCAACATTAACTTCATCTTTGTTAAGGTCCAGCTTTTTTAAACCTTTTTTAATAGCTGATTCTACCGTCTTTCCTTTAAATTCTTTCTTATTTCTCATTTTCACTCCTATTATCAATCTTCTTTAATTATTTTTCTTGCTTATTACCGATTGTATCAAAAATGTTAATATGCTGTTAGTCAGCCAGTACAGTACCAGTCCCGACGGAAACCTCATAAATAAAAAAGTAAACACAACAGGCATTATATATGTGAGGTTTTTCTGAGGCCCTTCCGTTCCTCCTGTAAGTTTTTGCTGTAAAAACATTGCCCCGCCCATTAAAAACGGCAACGGCCCTGCCGAACCAATATAGGGTATATCTTTTATAAGCGGCACGGAGGCAAAAAGGACATCCTGGCGGGCCAGGTCTTTTATCCATAAAAATGTGGAATACCTCAACTCCGCTACCGACCGCAGCATTGTAAATAAACTTATAAATATAGGCATCTGCAAAAGAAGCGGAAAACATCCTCCGAACGGATTTACCTTATTCTTTTTGTAAAGCGCCATTATCTCCTGGTTCATCCTTTGCGCATCATCCTTGAATTTCGCTCTTATCTTTGTCATCTTAGGCTGCAGATCTTTCATGGACTGCATTGATTTAAAGCTCTTTATGGTCAGAGGAAAAATAAATATCTGAAGCAGAAACGTCAACATTATTATTGCTAAACCGTAATTACCTACCAGAGCCTGAAACCAGATAAGAATTGCCAGAAATATTCTGCTTAAAAAACCAAATATGCCGAAAGAAAGAATTTCATCCATATCCTCGTCAAGATTTTTAAGTACCTTATACTCTTTAAGTCCCGCATATATGTTCTGGCTAAACGTAAACTCACGACCCGGACTTATCTCTACCCGGCCTTTTAAACTAATCTCAGGAAAATTTGCGCCGTCGGAATCGGAAGAAGAACACCCCTTTGATTTTTTATCCAGGTTAAATGTCTCCACACTGTTAAACGGCTCCTCTATATCAAGCAAGGCAACCATAAAATACCTGTTTACTATTCCTGCCCAGCTTATCCGGCCGCCGTAACTTTTTTCTTTAAGTTCCCCCTTTACCTTACCGTCTATTTTTGCAAAGAGGCGGTTCTTAGAGAAGTTCTCCTCTTTTAAATCTCCGGTAGTCGCCAACCCGCCGGTCCAGCCCTGATTTAGCTCTACTTCCCTGGTCATGTCGGAAATATTTTTAATTCTGTTAACAATACTTATACGGCCCTTGTTAGTTATACGGTATTCTCTTACTGCGGATATATTTCCATCTGAAATTTCAGCGCGGGCGGAATTCTTTCCGGTGGCGTATATATTCCAAACACCATTAACTCCGGGATCTAATGAAAGAGGATATGAGCTAACCTCTGTATCTCTGATAAGCTGAACCATAGAACCGTCTTTGTCTTTCATAACAAGCCCGGTCAGGCCGGAATCAACGCTGTTTATGGTAAGAGTAAGATTGTTATCGGAAATCTCTACCGTTTTAAACTCACCTTTTTTTGACGGACTTTGTTCAGAAGAATATGGCCTGTCTTTTTCAGTTGATGCCGTTTCCTCTTTGTCAACAGCGACGGATTCCGTAACTGTTTCAGTTTCTGTCTTATTTTCCTGCTTATCAACTGCAGCATTCTGGGATTGCATCTGCTGAAACAACACCAAAATAAACATTGATAAACCTACCGCTACAATTAATCTTTTTTGCATATTACTCCTTATCTACCGGGTCATAGCCGCCGGCGTTAAAAGGATTGCACCTTATTATACGCCAAATTCCTGCCAGGCTCCCCCTCATCGCTCCCTTAACCTGAAGGGATCTTATAAAATAATGCGAACAACTCGGATAAAACCGGCACCTCGACGAAAAAAAAGGAGAGACGGCAATCTGGTATAATTTAATTAAATTTATACCCAAGTCCGCTATTAAACTTTTTTCCCGGTAATTCCGGCTTTTTTCCATAATTTACTTATCCTGTCTTTTACCTCCCGGTAACTGTATTTTTCAGCACCGGGTTTAAATATAACAACTATCCCGTAGTTTTCAAGAAAATCTTTTTCTTTCCTGAATTTTTCCCGGACCCACCTTCTCATCTTATTGCGTCCTACACTTCCTGTTACTTTTGCGCTGATTACTACCGAAAGTCTCGGACGTTCGCCTCTGAAATAATATAAAATTATACTATCTCTGCGGATACGTTCCCCTTTTTTAATTACTTCGGCGGTATCTTTGGCCAGGCGGTCTCGCGATGTAAATTTTTGATTCACCTTTTACGGCAGGTTATTACTTACTTAAACTTTTACGG
>JAQICQ010000189.1 GCA_027858455.1 Elusimicrobiota bacterium
TGTATTCCTTTTCCATATTTCAATACCTCTATATTCTTAATATTAGTATTAACTACTTCTCCCGCTTTTGTTACTATTCTAACCCATTTACCGTAGTTGAATACTCCTTTCACCCAGCATAATAAGCCATTGTGTTTAACTATATCGCGCGGCTGTAGTTTGTATCTCTGTCTTCGTATTGATGGTTTGTAACCTTTTCTGTTCGTTTGCGCGCTCCTGTTGTTTCGTCTAATTTGTTTAATATCATATTGAACTAACCTTAATTGTTTGTTGCCTTTAGCAATTATAAAAGCATCATTAATATGTGACTTTTCTAAATTATTATCAAGTCTTCTTTTTTTTGTTATATAACCAAAAGTTTCTTTTGCATTTAGTTTTTTGGCAAATCTTTTTCTTACTATATTCATAAATGCCGTTGCTTTCAATGATTGCTTCGCCTGTTTTTGCACTTTCGGATAACCAAATTCTCCCGCTGTCTGTTTATCCTTCTTTTGATTGCACTTATGGCAACTAATAGTAAGATTATCAACTCTATTAGAGCCACCTCTTGACTTTGGAACTATCTGCTCAACTTCGAGAGGAATATTAGTTTTCCCACAATAAACACATTTATATTTAAACTTTTCTAACAAATACTGTTTTACATTATACCCCTGTAATTCTCCTTGCTGATATTCTATGCCGGAAATTTCAGGGTTTTGCATTTTTTGAATATCAAAACTTGCTACTTCTACAATAATCTTAGTTATTGGTAAAATCTGTTTTATCTGATTAACCAATCTAATATGGCTGTCAAGTTTATGTTGAATACTTGGCGCTAACCAACCTTTCTTTTTCTTTCTATTATCAAACCTTGGTTCTCTATACCACTTTCTACTTCTTTTGCTCCTACGATATGATATTCTCTTTTCAAGCAACCGCTTGATATTTTTTCTAAGTTGCAGTTCGCCCGCCATTAATTCAGTTTTATCTGTTACCGCGCTGAATCCTATATAAAAATATCCCGCATCTACTCCCAATACAACATCCTGTTTATTCCCACCAGTTGGATATTTTAATTGAATCACAAATGGGCTTCTTTGAACAACCCTCGCCTTTCCTTCTTCAAGAAGATGTCGGGCTTTAACTGGTTTTGTAGGCATTAACGCATCTCCACGCATGTTTAAGACAGGTACTCTCAAGTCCTGTTCTCTCCTGCCGGAGAGTTGGTTCTCATCGGAGCCGTTATCAGTCAGTACTTTGCGGGATTCACTGAGAGTTTCCTCTCTGTTTAAAATCCCGCTTGCAGAGCAAGGGACTTGAGAAGCATCCCTTGGTGCGTTCTTTAACTCTCCTGATAACTTCTGCATTCTTATTGCCTCCTAATCAACCAATTACTCTTGCTCCTCACGGAACAAGCCCCTTCCTCAAACCCGTTAGGGTCAGGGAGGGGTGATTGACCTAACCACATTTCTTCAAGCATTTTAAGATCCTCCGAATAGTCGTAATCGGGAGCTCCTTTAGGTTTCAAGGTATCAAGACTTTCAAACAGAAAATTATTTTCACCTATTTCCTTATAGTCTTTCTGCAATTCATGGTTCATGTGTGAGCCCATATTCAGCTGAAACTTAAATCTATTTATTTTCCCGGGAATATTCTTGGATTTCCCAATAAGTATTTTCCCGGAAACCTTATTGGTTATTTTGTATATACCCATAGGCTGAACTGTTTCTTTATATTCTCTTTTTATCCTTTTCTTATCTATCATTATTTTTTCCCGAAATACTTAGAAAATAACTCTTCTGACTTTTTATATCCTTCTTCTGTCATATTAAGAGTTATTGACTTTATCATCGGCTCATCTATCAACCCTTTTTTGTAAAGCCGCTTAATAGTCTCTAAATCAAATGCTTTCCAGGCCTTAGCTCCGCCTCCCGGGCGTTTCGTCGCCGCGAGATAAAAAAGAGCCAGCGTCATTTCATCAACTTTATCTTTATCGTATTCCATTAATATATTCCCTCACTCTATTTTCCACCCTGCACCCGCTAACTAAAATAATACTACAATTTTATGCTTTCTTCAAATTAGGATATCTGAAAAAATATAATTCCGCTTTGGATTTTAAAAAACTCTAAATAGGTCTTTCTATTTACTGCACATTGCGTCTCGGTATTTATTGTCTTCTTTTGTCAATCAATATTTATATTCCCAAAGGCTGAATTCAAAAGAACAATGCAAAAAGCAAGACCTGTTCAGGTTACTGATTTGTTTTATTATAATTTAAGGGGAGGGAGCCAATCGTCTGTTAATAATTTTATATCATTTAAACAGAGCGTTTAAAAGTGGTGGCGGGACTCAGAATTGAACTGAGGACACCCTGATTTTCAGTCAAGTGCTCTACCGGCTGAGCTATCCCGCCACTTTAAGAAGTAAAAAACTTATACTAAAATTTAATGACCCTGTCAAATATATAACCGCCCAAAGATGTTTTTCTCTTGACAATCTATTTTAAATATATTATCATTTTTAAATGATTATGCTTAAGCAAGTTAAAAAATGGTTTAATAAGCGGATTACATTAATCTTTGCGCCTGGCGAAGGCAGCCGGTCGTTTCAGGTGCGTGTATCGTATCCGTTTATTACTTTTCTTATTCTTACCACAATAGGCATCTTCGTTGCCGGGGCATATATGAGTGATATATACGCAAATTATCTTTACGCGGTTAAAAAGAACAAAAAACTCGTTACGCAAAATTCGGATTATTCACAGCAGATAGAAACATCGCTGGATATGATAAGCAATGTAAAAAAAATAGAGGTCCAGCTTCGCGGCTTACTGGGGATGAGGACTGCCCGGAATATAGTTGAAAAATATCCCATGGGCGGCGCTTTCAGCGAGGATTCTGAATTATTTTCATCAGATTTTAATTCTATAGACCAACAGAGCCGCTTTAACTCCAATGTCGCTGAAATAAAAAGAGAATCATGGGAACAAAATCAGAGCTTAAATAATATAAAAGGATTTATAAACCGTAAAAAAGACGTACTTCTTTCCACCCCTTCTATCTGGCCGGTTTTTGGATATATAACCAGCGGGTACGGATGGAGGACACACCCCATATCAGGAAGAAAGGAATATCACAAGGCCCTCGACATTTATAATATGCTGGGATCAGGAACACCTATAAGAGCTACCGCCCGGGGACGTATTGTTCTTGCGGGCTGGGCCGGTTCTTACGGAAAGGTGATTATTGTTTCACACGGGAACGGCTTTTCCACACGATATGCTCACATTTCCCAGTTTGCAGTTAAGCAGGGATCTCATGTGGAACAAGGCCAGATTATTGGATATGTCGGAAGCACAGGAAACTCCACCGGACCGCACCTCCATTATGAGGTTAGGTACCGTGGAAAACCGGTTAATCCGATGCGATTTGTAAAAGGGAGGTAACTTTGTTCGGATCTAAAAAGAAAAATACTTTCGGGAAAATAGAGACATTAATAAGTCAGGATACAAAAATTGAAGGCGTCATAGAAACTAACGGGACTTTAAGAATTGACGGTACTGTAAAAGGGGGAATAAGTAAAGCCGACGGAGTTATCATCGGCGATACCGGCATAGTTGAAGGAAACATTAATTCTAACGGCGTTAATCTGGCGGGAAAAGTATCCGGCAATATACATTCCGAGGATATGCTCCAGTTGCTTCCCGGCTCAATTTTAATAGGCGACATCCAAACTACACAGCTTTCAATTTCAGAAGGCGCTCATTTTGACGGCGTATGCACAATGCTTGAAGACACCCGGGAAAATTCAGTTAACAATAACCCGGAAAACAAAAACTCTGGAGGTGATTCCGGGCAAGAAGAGGAAAATAAGACGGAAAAAAATAATAACTCCTATTCTTCTTAAACAAAATTAACGAAGAGCGTTTATCGTTTCTAAAATTTTTGCCTTTATCTTAATATCTTTTACAATTTCCGCGGAGGTATGAAGGCTTTCAACGGCTGCCTTATAATTTAATTCTTTAAGGGTTTCGCATGCCCTCAATCTAACCTGTTGTTTTTCAGACGGGTCTTCTATAATTTCCAGGAGCGGAAATATACTGTTGCTGTTATCAATATAACCAAGCATATCTACTATCCAGTATTTCATCTTCCAGTTACCGGATTTTTTAAGTTTTTCAACCAAAAGCACCGCAACCTGCGGTCCCATATCCATAATATCTACTGCTTCTTTCATTGTGCTTCTTCCCAGCTGGTTAAGGCTTCTGTTAGCCGCCTTGGACGATACTGTCTTTAATGTTTTTTCTATCTTCTGCCGGGTCTCACGGTCAAATCCGGATGCGGGTTCAGTGACCGGAGGAGGTTTTCTAACTGCGCAGCCGGCAAAAAACATTACGGTTGGAAAAAAGGCTATTAGATATTTCAAGTTTTTGTTCATACTATATAATATATAAATTTCACAATAAACGGCATAACTACCATAAAGCAAACTGTGGATACAGTTATCATTCCGCCGCTTAGTCCGGTATCTAAATTATACCTCTTGGATATAACTATTGTACTTAAGGCGGTGGGAAGCGCAGAAGAAAACATTATCACTCTTGAGGCAAGTATGCCCGGCTTAAATACAAGGATAAATAAAGTTCCGGCTGCCAGACCGCCAAAAATTCTGGCCAGGACTCCTTCGGAAATAATATCTATCTCTTTCTTTTTAATATTGCGGAGGTTATACCCCACATAGATAAGCATAAGATACGGCACAGTATTTACAATATATCCGCCGGAAAACATAACAGGTTTAATACCTGAGAAATTAAGCATAAGCCCTATAAAAAGAGCATATATAACCGGAACTTTTAAGATGTTCTTAACGGAAAAACTTTTACCGGCAATAACTATGCCTACCGTAAATATCAGAACCGCAACTACCGCATTATAAACCGCCGCAGGCGCCAGGGCGGCATCGTTAAACACAAGATTATTTAAAGAAAGCCCTAAATATCCGGAATAC
>JAQICQ010000024.1 GCA_027858455.1 Elusimicrobiota bacterium
GTTTTAAGGAGTTTTTAATAGGCCATCCGGCTTTAATAACAGGCATATATTTTCTTAAGAAAACAGAGGTAAAAAAAGTTTATTCAAAGTTGTTTATTCTCGCGGGAGTCCTCGGGCAGGCTTCTGTAATAAACAGTTTTATGCATATACATACTCCGATTGGCGGTACTGTAATAAGAACGTTCTGGGGGTATATTATTGGGGGAATTATAGCGGCGGCAGTAATAACTTTTTTTAAAATATGGCAAAAATACCAAAGATAGTTCTTGCCGGTTATTACGGCTACGGCAATCTCGGCGATGAACTTATAAAAGAAAATATAGTAAAAAGCTTAAAAGATAATTTCCCTGCCGTCTCAGTTACGGTTTTAGAAAAAAAAGTTTTTGGGAGAAAATTGTTTGAGAGAAAAATGTCCGGAGAAAAGTTCGGGAAAAAGTTCGAAAAAAAAAGGGTTGTTAAGAAACTCAGCCGGTATAACCTGTTTAAGATTTCTAAAGAGCTGATTGTCTCCGATATATTTATGCTCGGCGGAGGGAGTTTACTTCAGGACAGGTCGGGTTTGTTTACTCTTTATTATTATCTTTGTCTTATAGCCGTGGCAAAAATTTTTAAAAGCAGGGTAGTCTTATTTAATCAGGGGGTAGGACCGATAAAAAATATATTCAACTTTAAACTTACCGGGTTAATTATCTCAAAGGCGGATGTTCTTATAGCCAGAGACCGCGATACGCAGGCTTATATTAAAAGAATGATTTCCGGGAAGAAAAAAGTTTTTTTAGGCGCCGATCCGGTTTTTTATGAGCATTTCAAAGGAGTAAAAGGGGCTGAAATTAAAAGGCGGGGAGCTGAAAAGAAAATTGCCTTTGCGGTAAGAAACTGGAAAAAAGATAAAATCAAAGATAAAATCACAAAGGCCGCCGGCCTGCTAAAAGAGAGCGGAACTGTTTATAATATCAGGTTTCACGGAGAAAGAGACTCGTTAAATTCCGGGGAGGTTAAGGAGTTAAGCTGGGCCAAAAATAAAGATATATGGGATATTATAAGGCAGATGGATATTCTTGCGGGCATGAGGCTGCATTCTCTTATATGCGGCGCAATATCAGGTATTCCGATGGTCGGGATAGGTTACGACCCGAAAGTGGAAAGTTTTTGCCGCTACATGGATATCCCGGTTTTGAAGTTATCAGAACTTCGGCCGCAAAAACTGGCGCAGTTGATTAAAATAAATATCGGCACAAAGGTTGATTACAGGAAAAAAACCGATAATTTAAGAGAGAGATATATTAAAAGTCTGGGCCTGATATTTTAAGAAAGAAGATAGTCGAAAAATCTGACGTAAAATCATAAAACGCCCGACGGGAAATATATTTGACAACATAAATCTATTGCTATATAATTATAAAATATTATGACAGAAAAAAATACGACGGAAAGGATAATGGGGATAGACCCCGGACTTGCTAATCTGGGGTGGGGTGTAATTGAAACCTCCGGAATCTCGGATATAAAGCTGGTTGATTACGGCGCTATCAGGACAAAAAAAAACAGACCGTCCCCGCAGCGGCTTGATATTTTATACCGGGGTGTTTGTGAACTTATTGAAAAATATCGGCCCTCTCAGGTTGCGGTAGAAGACCTTTTTTTTTCGAGAAATACCAAAACAGCAATTAAGGTTGCAGAGGCAAGGGGGGCGGCGCTTGTTGCTTTAAATCACTGTGATGTCACTGTAGTAAGCTATACTCCGCTTGAGATAAAAAAGGCAATAGTAGGTTACGGGAACGCAGATAAAAAGCAGGTTCAGTTTATGGTTAAAAATTTTTTAAAGCTTGAGAGCGTTCCTAAACCGGACCATGCTTCGGATGCGCTGGCGGCTGCAATATGTCATAATAATAGCAGAGATATTAAAAATTTATATCAAAAAGGTGAAAAAAAATCTTAAAATGTATATTTATATAAAAGGCAAAGTTATTGAGAAATCACAGGATGACGTTGTGGTGGAAACCGGCGGATTGGGTTATATCCTTAAGATAGGGGCGCTGACTTTTAACGACCTGCCGGCGGCAGGAGAGGATGTGAAGTTAAATACGTATCACTATCTTCGCGAGGACCGCGAGGAGCTCTACGGGTTTTCTACAAAAGGGGAAAAAGAACTCTTTGAAATACTTATAGGCGTTTCAAATATAGGGCCTGCGAAAGCTATGGATATTTTATCCGCGGTAAGCCCGGCTCATTTTGTGGATTATATAATAAACAACAATATTAACGGACTTTCTTCGCTTAAAGGCATTGGCCGAAAGACAGCTAAAAGGCTGGTCCTGGAATTAAAAGATAAGATAAAGGAAATCAAACCGGCGGGGGATTTTAAAAAGGCGGGTATATCAAATTACACCGAAGCAGTCAGCGGGCTCAAAGGACTGGGGTATAAAGAGAGTGTAGCCCGGGACCTTATTGATGCAGCTAAAGACGATATAAAAGAAGGCGACGAGCCTCAGAATATAATAAGGAAAGCATTAAAAAATGCCGGATAAAGATAACCATAAAGACAATATTGTCCGGCCGGAGGTAAAAAGCTCTTCAGAAAGAAGTGTTGATCTGGCGCTCCGCCCGGAAAATTTCTCTGAATTTGTGGGGCAGAAAAGATTAAAAGAAAATTTATCTATCTTTGTGGAGGCGGCTCTTAAACGCGGAGAATCGCTTGACCATTGTCTTTTTCACGGCCCGCCGGGACTGGGTAAGACAACTCTTGCCCATATAGTTGGAAATCAGATGGGAGAGCCGGTAAAAGAGACATCCGGACCTGCCCTGGAAAAGACCGGCGACCTTGCGGCGCTCTTAACTAACCTTAAACCCGGCTCGGTATTTTTTATTGACGAGATTCACCGTCTGCGCAAAAATGTTGAAGAAGCGCTCTATCCGGCAATGCAGAATTTTCAGCTTGATATAATAGTAGGTGAAGGCCCTTCGGCCAGAAGCCTTAAACTTGATTTGCCTAATTTTACGCTTATCGGAGCTACCACCCGAGCGGGACTTATTACCAGCGCGATGAGGGGCCGGTTCGGTATAATTCAGAGACTTAAATTTTATAAAAAAGAGGAATTAAAAGATATTGTTCTGCGTTCGGCAGGGATACTTGATATTAAGATAGAAGAAGAAGGGGCGTCTGAAATTGCCGGAAGAAGCCGCGGAACTCCGCGTATTGCCAACCGTCTGCTTCGCCGGGTACGGGATTATGCCCAGGTAAAAGCAAAGGGAGTGATAGATGCCGATGTCGCCGACAGGGCCCTTAAAATGTTTGAAATAGACAAACTGGGTTTAAATAATATGGACCGTAAAATACTTAAGACGGTAATTGAGTATTTTTCGGGAGGGCCGGTGGGAATAGGTTCCCTTGCTGTAGCGGTAAGCGAAGAAAAAGACACAATCACCGATATATATGAACCGTTTTTAATTAAATGCGGTCTTTTAAACAGGACCTCGTCAGGAAGGGTGGTCACAGATAAGGCGTTCAAACATATGGGGCTTAAGCCGCCTCCGGAAAGCCGGAGCCTTCTTTAAGATATGAGTTATAAGTGTGAGCCGTACCAGGCAAAGAATGTTCTATACAGATATGAAGAAGTTGACCGGTTCTATAAGGCCCGTTATGGTTTAAATCCGTACCGCGGCTGTTATGTGGGATGCCGTTATTGTTATGTCCAGCAGAAAAAATACGCCGATTCAACGGGGCTGGAGGAAGCAAAAAAACAGGTAGTTCAGGCAAAGATTAATGCGCCCTATCTTTTAAAGAAAAAGCTTGAGGCAAATATTGAGCCGGCGATGATAGTCATCGGTGAATCCGGCGAGCCGTACGGCGACATAGAAGACGAATATTTTATAACCCGCCGCCTTCTGGAGATATTAAAAGACTATGATTTCCCCATACATATAATTACCAGGTTCAGCGGAGTTTTACGCGATATAGATATCATAAAAGAAATAAACAAAAAAACTTTTGCCTGCGTAACGGTTTCCCTGCCTGTTGTGTCCGGCGGGCTTGTAAAAAAGTTTGACGGTCATTCGCCGGACCCGAAATCAAGATTAAAAACAGTAAAAGAGCTGAGGAAAAATGATATTACCGCAGGGGTGGCTGTAAGCCCGGTCATACCTTATGTCTCCGACGGCGAAGAGGTAAACAAAGTTCTTAAAAAAGCATCTGCATATAAAGCTTCTTATGTTATAACCGGACCACTTGCCATAAAAGATTATCAGCGGACCATGTTTTTTTCCTGGCTTGAAGAAAAGTTCCCCCGCCTTGTTGATTCGTATGAAAGGCTTTACAAAGGCGGAGAGAATGTTGAGAAAGATTACTGGGATAAGTTTATGGAACAGTTTAAACGAAAAGCAATGAACCTTAATTTAAAAGTCGAGATACCTTTTGAAGCGGACCAGCTTCCCGGAAGCCGGCAGGAGATATTTAAATTAAATTAATTATGTCTTCGTCAGCGACCGATATTTTAATCCATACCTGTTGCGCTCCCTGCCTTGTCTATCCGGCGGATATTTTAAAAAAAGAGGGATTTAAAATAACGGCCTACTGGTATAATCCTAACCTTCAC
>JAQICQ010000053.1 GCA_027858455.1 Elusimicrobiota bacterium
TTTAAGAAATGTTCCTTCGCCGTCGCGGTCTTCCCGTTTTTTTCTTCGGCTTTTGCCAGCCGTGTAAGGATTACCGAAGAAAATGTTAAAAAAATTATATACAAAATCAAAAACAATCATTGCCGCCGCCGCTGTCGCCGCATTTATTATAAGCATTAGTTATGCACAAACCTCATTAGAATCAATAAGGACCCTTGTCTTCAGCTGGCGTATCAGAGAGGCCGGCAAAGCAATGGCGGAGATTAACAATATTCCTCCGGGCTTACGCGCCCTTTATGATTTTTACGACGGCAATTACAGCGATGCATACGATAACTTTAAAAAATCGCCGGAAAGTTACCCCGAACTTTATCATATAGTTAAGGATTTAAAGTCCCTCCGTGAGAATTTTGAACTTACAGAAAGTAAATATTTTAAAATTTACGCAACAGGCAAAGACCGGGTGCTTGCTCTCTATGCGGGGGATATACTTGATAAGGCAGCGGAAAATCTGGAGAAATATTTCAATTATAAGCCTCAATATAAAAAAGTTATCCTTGAGATATATCCCGACAGGGAAAGTTTTCAGACCGCCTCCACCTTAACCGATAAGCATATGAAAGCCTCCGGAGCTGTAGGTATATGCAAGTTTAACCGGCTGATGGTCTCTTCGCCGGCAGTCCTTAAATTTGGATACGGGTGGCCTAATACCATAACTCACGAATATGTTCATTATGTTATAGGCAAAATTACAGGCCTTATGAATATGCCTCTCTGGCTGAACGAGGGGCTGGCCAGACATCTGGAAGAAACATGGAAAAAACCTGTAAGTTCTTTTACGCCGGACGAATTTAACCGCCTTTACTTAAACCGCGTCGATGATGGGTGGGTCCCTCTTGAAAAGATGAAATACGGTATGCCTAATTTGGACGACCGCGACGAGGTTTCGCTTGCCTTTGCCCAGGTCCATTCCATGGCGGGCTATATGATCGATATTTACAGTTTTAAAACTATAAGCAATCTCTTAAACGGTCTTTTGGATAAAAGCCCGGAGGAATCGTTTAAAGAGTTTTTAAAACTTTCGCAGGCAGAATTTTACAAAAACTGGCAGGAATATATCCGCAAAAAAGAAATTAACTATACACCGGGCGCAGCGCCGGCAAACTATGCTTTTAAAGACGATCCGGTCAGCGCTGTTTCCGAATGGGTTTCTCAAACCGCGGCAACCGATATCTATCTTGCCCGAAAGTTTATGGACCGCAAGAAGTACCGCCTGGCGGAAAAAAAATACCGCGATGCTTTAGCTAAAGACCCGGGAAATTCGGTAATCCTTACACGGCTGGCAAAAGCCGAAGAAAAAAACGGGAAGACCGCGACGGCGAAGGAACATTTCTTAAAAGCCGCGCAAAATAATCCAAATTATGCTCCGCCTTACAAATATCTGGGGATACTTTATTTTAACGGGGAGGATTATCTTGCCGCCGAGCGCTTTATGAAAAAATATATTTATATACAGCCCTTTGACCCGGAAGCCCATGAATATTTAAAAAATATATACGGCAGGATTGACAAGCCTGATGAGTTTGACATGGAAGATTTAAAAAGGCGGGAGATTAGAGCTCTGGAGATTATAAGTGAAAGTTAAATTAATAATTGGCAGAGATTACAGGAATCTTCAAATCGGGAAGGGGGCAGGAAAGAGAAAAAATAAAGTTAAAGATTTTCTTCCTGACGGAATTGTTTCTGACAAAATTGTTTCCAACGAAACTCTTCCTGACGAAGTTTTTCCTGACAGAATAGATGAGGACAGTAAGTCGCCTGAGAGGATTATTCTTTTTGCCGCTTCGTCAGACGACATAGAAAGATTACCGGACAGATATATTAAACTGCCCTTAATAATTGTCTGGCAAGGCGAAGGTCTGCCGCCCGCCGCGGCTGCGGAGACCGCAGAGGATATAATATTTACAGATACTCCCCCGAAGGTGAGAATGAAACTAAAGAAGTATTTTCAAAAGAATTTCAAAAGAAAAAAATATTCCGGAGGGGCTGAAAGAACAGGGAATAATCCCCTTAGCGGACTTCCCGGTAACCGGCCAATAAATGAAAAACTTAAAGAGGCCGCCGGCGATCCGGGGAGGGCTGTCATATATGTGGACATAACAGATTTTAAACCGTACAACGAAGCCTATGGTTTTTCTGCCGGGGACAATGTCATACTTTCTGTTGCCGGGCTGTTAAGCGATGCCGCCGCAAAAAACGGGAAAAGCGGTACTTTTGTAGGCCATATAGGGGGCGATGATTTCATACTTACAGCCGACAGTAAATATGTAAAGAAAATATTTTCTTTTCTTGATGAGGGGTTTTTAAATATAAGAGATGGTTTTTACTCCGAAAAAGATCTTTCCAGAGACGGCATCGTAGCTTTTTCCAGAGATTCAAAAAGAGAAGAGTTCCCTCTTATGGGGCTTTGCAGCGCTGCATTTCTGCCTAATAAAGAAAAACTTCTGACTTCCGAAGGGATATCGGAATTTGCCACTCACCTGAAAGACTCGGCAAAAAGCCTGAGGGAAAAAGATAATATATTTGTAACCCCTGAAGATATAAATATACTGAGCAAACCGTTAAAAGAATATTGTCTTGATAAAAACATAGAACTTAACCGGAGGAGAGCGGTAATAGAAGCCATGGGAGAAAGCGGCCTTGCTCATTACGGACGGGTTATGACCGGCCTTCTCGATAAGGGGCTCGATAAAGATTTTGACGACGATATTGATATGCTGATAAAAAAAAGCATCCTTTTTTCTTTGGGCCGGCTGCGCTATAAACCGGCTGAAAATATAATAGTTAAATATACTGCTGACCCTAACCCCCATCTGCGCACAAGGGCGGTAGAAGCGCTCGGAAATATGGGGTATACCCGGCATATTGATATAATAGGGAAGTTAACGAAAGATAAAAATATATATACAGCGGTTATGGCTGTAAAAAGCTTAGGTAATATAGGTCATCCGGCGGGTTTAAAATATTTAAAAAAGATTAATTCTAATGCTCATAAATGGTTAAAGACCGAAACTGCTGTCAGCAGGGCAAGGCTCAGAGATAAAAAGTCATTAAAACTTCTAGAGAAATTTATGTCTGATTTTAATCCCGTTTACCGCAGGAAAGCCGCGCGCGCCATAAGTTTTTTAAGTGGTCCCCTTTCTTTAAAAACTCTTAAAAAAGCAATAGAAAAGGAAGGCGATTACAAGGTTAAAAAGGTTATGGCTGAATCCTTTAAGAGAGTTGCCGCATCGCTGAGCGAGAAAGATTTAGGAAGTATAAAAAACTTAATCTATCCGACATATAAAAATTTGCCGGATTCTTTAAAACATTATCTTTTGCCGGCTATGGGCAGGGTTAAAAACAAGAAACACTATAAAATTCTTGTCCGTGCAGTAAACCGCGGAGACGCCAGCCAAAAGGTCGCCGCTTTAACGGGGTTAAGTAGCTTCGGTTCAAAAGAATGCGTTGAGATACTAAAATCCGCTTACTCAGACAGCGACGCCCGCATCAGGGCGGCAGCGGTAAAAGCTTTTGGGGGGTTTAAAGATTCCCGCGCTCTTGAATTTCTGCGGCAGGCATTAAAGGACAGGGATAAACAGGTCCGCATGGCGGCATCGTCTGCGGTATTAAAAATTATCAAAAAGAGAAAAACGGGGTCATGATACCCGATAAAGCCAAACTTATAATAGGATTGATATTTACCGCGGATTTCAATATTAAGGAGCTTGAAAAGAAATTAGAGAAGGGTTTCTCATCTGTAGATTACAGAAGCGCGCAGCTCGACTTTAATTATACTGATTACTATGCCCCGCAGATGGGCGATAATTTAAAACGGCAGTTTCTAAGTTTTAAGAAACTTATAGATCCGGCGGAATTGACCTCAATAAAAAATAAGGCCATAGCTTTAGAAGAAAATTTTAAGAGAGCCGGACGCCGCGCGGTAAATATAGACCCGGGATATATTTTACCCTCCAAATTAGTTCTTGCTTCAACAAAAAATTTCTATCACCGCATCTATACCGGAGAAGGTATTTTCCAGGAGATAACATTGAATTACACGGGAGGGGGCTTCAGGGATTATCCCTGGACTTTTCCTGATTACAGGACACTGGAATATAAAGAGATACTGACTGATATCAGAAAGATATACATGGTCCAAAGATGATACTTCTAACCACTCATGCAGGTGCTGATTTTGACGCAGTGGCGTCGCTTCTGGCGGCATCCAAACTCTATCCGGGGGCAAAGATATATCTTCCCGGGTCACCGGAAAAAAAAGTCAGGGAGTATATTAACGAAATAGAGTTTCCTCTGAAGTTTTCCCGGTATAAGGATATCAAAGATATGGTATTTGAAAAGGCCGTTCTCGTAGATACCGGCGACTTTGACCGCATAGGCCGCGCCGCCGAACTTCTTTCGGAAAATACAGAAATTATCATATATGACCACCACCCACGCCCCAAAGAAAATGAAAAAGGACGAAACGACAGCATAAAAATTCCCCCGACCATATCGGATATACATAAATTATGGGGCGCGACGGTAACGATACTTTTAGAGGAAATCAGGAAAAAAAACATAAAGCTTACCCCGGAGGAGGCTTCGGTCTTAATAACCGGCATATATGAAGATACAGGATGTTTGGTCTATCCTATAACCACCCACCATGATACAGACGCTGTTTCCTGGCTCCTGGAGAATGGCGCGGATTTAAATACAGTATCTAAATACGCTGTCCATAATCTTAACGAAGAACAGATACACCTTTTAAACAGGCTTCTGAATAATAAGAGTTTTTTAAATATAGGAAGAAAAAAGATTGCTGTTACCTCTGATATTTTAGACGATTATGTTGAGGACCTGGCAGTGGTGGTGAAAAATTTTATTGACATTGTCTCTCCGGACGCCCTCTTTGCAATATTTAAGATTAAAGAAAATACCCTCTGTATAGCCCGCTCCCGGACAGAGGATATAGATGTTTCGGTTATAATATCCGATTTGGGCGGTTCCGGCGGCCACCGAAGCGCGGCGACGGTCTCTTACGGTAAAGAGGCTGTTGCCGTTAAAGAACTGAAGATTAAAATAAGGGAAAGCATTTACAGAAATATCCGTAAAAATAAGTCAGCCGGGCTTTCAGGCGTGAGCTCAAAAATAATCCCCAGAAACGACACTGCCCGCAGGGCGTATCATACCTTAAACCATCTGAATTTAAAGTATGCTCCGGTAGGGGGAAAAGAAGGGTTTATAGACGGGCTGGTTTTAAGAGAAGAACTTCAAAAAGCAATAAAACACGGAATGGGAGCCCATAAAGTATCGGAATTTATTACGGAAAAAGTCTCTTTTGATTCTGTTTCCGAACAGCCTTTTGTGGAAGACCGGTTTCCTGCCCATACCGTAAAACCTGTCTTTAAAGACGCTATTAATAAATTTAACAATAATTTCTCTGATACCGGCAAAAGCAAAGAAATTATCAAAATAGCCTCTGAGACGGCCTCGGAAATGGGAGTGGAAGCATACTGCGTGGGAGGGATGGTCAGGGATATGCTTCTTGATATCAGGCATACCGACATTGATATAATAGTTAAAAAAGACGCCGTTAAGTTTTCCCGCAAACTGGCGAAAACTTTAAACGGCAGCTATTATGTCCACGATAAATTTAAAACCGCTGTAGTAAATATCCCCGGAAGGGAGATAGATATAGCGACCTTAAGAAAAGAGTATTACGAGGTTCCCGCCGCTCTTCCCGAGGTCCGCTCGGGAACACTTAAACAGGACCTTGCCCGCCGGGATTTCAGCATTAATGCTATGGCAGTGCAGATATCGCCGAAAAAGGAATACGGACAGCTTATAGATTATTTTGGGGGGATTGAAGATATAAAAAAGAAAATCATACGGATACTTTATCCGTTAAGTTTTACGGAAGACCCCACCAGAATATTCAGGGCGGCAAGATTTGAAAAAAGGTTTGATTTTAAGATGACCCGGGT
Organism: Elusimicrobiota bacterium; assembly: GCA_027858455.1. Classification (GTDB taxonomy): domain Bacteria; phylum CG03; class SLGR01; order SLGR01; family JAGXOG01; genus JAGXOG01. The sequence continues at coordinate 6,009 of JAQICQ010000053.1, forward strand.
CACTCTCCGCCAACTGAAAAAAACAGTAAATATGAATATAGAAGAGGTGCTTACCCCGGACAGAATAAAAGAGGAAATCTTTAAAATATTAAGTGAGTATAAAGCTGCTGAAATAATCAGACGCCTTGCTGAGCTGGGCGGGCTAAAATGCATAAACCAAAATATGAAAGTTTCAAATAAGGCATTAAGCATAATAAAAACTTTTGACCGGCGGGCAGCATCTTTTAATGGCGAGTTAAAAAGCAAAGTTAAATTAAAAAAAACAAATATACTTTTACTGGCCTTTATCTCCGATTTAGGCAGGAAAGAGGGAGTCAGAATGCTTAAAATATTTAATTTCTCAAACCATATCAAAGAGGCCTTTAAAGATTTAAAGCATTATGAGTTTCGGTGCCGCGCTGTCCTGTCATGTGAACTTAGCGGAGCCAGGATATTTAAGGCAATAAATAAAATATCTCCTCTGACTGTATATTATATTTTGATAACTTCTGATGATGCTATGGTAAAGAAAAATATCCGGAGGTATCTTGACGACATTAAAGATATTAAACCTGCCGTTTCCGGCTCGGATCTTATTGATATGGGTTATAAACCGTCGCGCGAATTTTCAAGGATGCTCTATATCCTTAAAATCGCCAGGATTAACAAAATAGTAGATAGCCCCGAAACTGAAAAAAAGTTTATAACAGATCATTTTAGAGATAATGTGTTATAATTATTTTATTAAAACAGTGTCAAAATAGTGTCAGGACAAGAGTGGAATTGTTGACAATTACCTAAAAAATCAGTAAATTTTGCTTAATGGTTTTGTAAACTAACTCATGTAAAATAAAGGATAAAAAATGCATAGCTTTATATACAATAACATATTAGGTCCGTTTAGAATTGCTCCGTGGCCTTTGCTGCTCGTGGTGTTTTTTTTCTCCGTAGTCATACACGAAGTGGCTCACGGAATAATGGCTTCGCACTGCGGTGACGATACGGCAAAGCTTATGGGCAGGATAACTTTAAATCCCATACCTCATATTGACCCGATAGGCACGATACTTGTTCCTATTCTATTAATATTGTTTAAAGCGCCCTTTGTAGTAGGGTGGGCCAAACCGGTCCCCATAAACCCCTATAATTTTAATAACTACAAGGAAGGAACTCTTAAGGTCAGCTCGGCCGGGGTACTTACTAATTTTGCTTTTGCAATTGTTCTTGCTGCCGTTGTCTGGGTCATGCATCTTACAGGACTCGATGTCGGCAGAATGGGATTTTATACAGCCGCAGTTCTTTCGGCGGGGGTAGCAATAAATGTAGTATTGGGCCTGTTTAATCTTATACCCATACCGCCTCTTGACGGGTCGAGAATAGTCAGCGTGCTTTTGCCTCCGGAACTTTCAGAGAAATACGACAGGATGGGGCGTTACGGATTTATAATTTTAATCCTTCTTTTAAATTTTATATTTCCTGTTCTTATAGGGATTGCAAATATATTTTACAATATATTGTTTTGGGGGATTACTTAAATGACTAAAGAAATTATTTTAAGCGGTATGCGTCCCACAGGCCGGCTTCACCTTGGAAATTATCTCGGAGCGATGAAAAACTGGATTGCTATGCAGGACGATTATAACTGTTACTTTGAAATTGCCGACTGGCACGCCCTTATGAGTGATTACGGGGATCCGGGTTCAGTTACCCGTAATTCCCGGGATATGCTCTGCGTCTGGCTTGCAGTGGGATTAGACCCCGAAAAATGCGTTATCTTCCGTCAGTCGGATGTTCCTGAGCATTTAGAGCTTTTCTTTATTTTTTCAACTATTACTCCGCTCGGTTGGCTGGAGCGGTGCCCGACATATAAAGAAGCTCTGGTAAATAATGATAAAAAAGATATAAGAAATTACGCTTTTTTAGGTTATCCTTCTCTTCAGGCGGCGGATATCGCTCTCTACAGGGCTGATAAGGTGCCTGTGGGAAAAGACCAGCTGCCTCATTTAGAGCTTACCCGGGAAGTTATAAGAAGATTTAATCACCTCTATAATACGGATGTTATGACAGAGCCGGGCGAAGTTTTGACAAAAGTTCAAAAACTTAAAGGAACCGACGGCCGCAAGATGTCTAAAAGTTACGGAAATACTATCTATCTCACTGAAGAAAAAGCTTCATTAAAAAAGAAAGTAAATAAGATGGTAACCGACCCCGCCAGGATAAGGGTTGATGATAAAGGCCATCCGGAAGTATGCAGTGTTTTTTCATACCAGAAAATTTTTAATCAAAATGAGGCAGAAAAGATAAATAATGAATGCAAATCAGGAACTATAGGCTGCGTGAAGTGCAAGAAAAAGCTTTTAAATAATTTAAATGACTTTATCCAGCCGATAAGAGAAAAATATCTATACTATAAGGAAAACACGAAAAAAGTTAATAAAATACTTGAAGACGGAAACAGGCGCGCAAAAAAGACAGCATCTGAAAATTTAAAGCTTTTCCGCAAAGAAATGAACTATGGCTGATATATTTCTTAAGAAGAAAAGGTCCGACTGGAAAGTAGATATAAATAATTTTGAGGGGCCGCTTGATTTACTGCTTTATCTTATTAAAAAAAAGAATCTGGATATTTATGATATTCCCATAGCCGAGATTACCAATGAATACCTTGAATATATTAAAGCTTTAAAAGAAGAACAGAAAAAAGAGCTTAATAACGTCGGGGATTTTCTGGTTATGGCATCGGTTTTAATGAGAATAAAATCCCGCATGCTTCTTCCCGATCCGGATATTGCCGACGATGGCGACGAAGAAAGCGCCGAGGATATGAAACGGCGTCTTATCGAGCGGTTAATAGAGTATAAAAAATACAAAGAAACAGTGAAGTTTTTTCGGAAAAGAAACTCGGAATATGAAAATGTTATTCCTCTCAGGGCTTACCCGTTGAAAGAATTCGGACAGAGCGTGGACGCAACTCTTTTTGACTTAATAGATGCTTTCAAAGAGATGATAGAAAATGCCACAGAAGATGTAAAGCTCATCTTAAAAGAAGAAATATCAACCGAGGACAGGATGAGATATATAATGGATTTAATTCAAAGTAAGAAAAATATTGAGGTCTCCGATATCGCCGACAACGCCGATTCGGTTATGGAGCTTATCGTTACGCTTCTGGCAATTTTAGAGCTTGTAAGATCGCATCAGATAAGTATAATTCAGGACAGAAAGTTTGGTAAAATTCAGATAAAAGAATATGACAATAGATAAAGAAAAACTTAAAAATATAGTAGAGTGCCTCCTCTATGTTTCGTCAAAACCCATAAAGTCAAAGAATATCGCCTCGGTAATAGAGGATGTAACTGAAACCGACATAAAAAAAACGATAATAGCTTTAGCTAAAGAATACGATATTCAAAACCGTCCGGTATTTATTCAGAAAGTGGCCGGAGGATGGCGTATGGCTACCCGGAAAGAGTACGGCCGGTGGGTTAAGAAATTTTATTCTACAGAAACAACATACAACCTTTCTACCGCAGCTTTAGAGACGCTCTCTATTGTAGCCTACCGCCAGCCTATAACTACTACCGAAGTCGAGGACATCCGGGGGGTATCTTCAGGCGGGGTGCTGAGGGGGTTGTTTGAAAAAAGGCTTATTAAGATTGCCGGGAGGAAAGAATCTATAGGGCGGCCTATAATTTACAGAACGACCGATAAATTTCTTGAATATTTCGGCCTTGAATCGATATCCGACCTTCCGCCGCTGGAAGAATTAGGAATAGATGATAATATAGAGGAGCTCATAGATGGAGAATATAAGAAAGAAAATTGACGCTATAGATTCCAAACTGCTTGACTTGCTAGACAGCAGGGCAGGATATGTCAGAAAGCTGGGAGCGATTAAAGAAAGCAAAGGCGCTTCGGTATTTGTTCCCGAAAGAGAAGAAAGTATATTAAACAAAATAAAAGAACAATCTTCTGCCGAAAATGTTCCCGGAAAAAGTGTTCCCGGAAAAAATGTTTCCGGAAAAAACTTCCCCGTTGAGGGCAAGATTAATATTTTTAAAGAGATTTTCGCAGTCTCCAGGTCATTGCAGAAAGACCTTATCGTAAGTTATCTGGGGCCAGAGGCGACTTTTACCCATATGGCCGCGGTCAAACAGTTTTCCGAGCATTGCTTATATATTCCTGCTTCCAGTATAGACCGGGTCTTCCGGGAAGTAGAAAAAAAGAGGGCTGATTACGGCGTGGTGCCGGTGGAAAATTCAACCGAAGGGGCTGTTTCCCATACTCTCGATGTCTTTATGGAGTCTGACTGTAAGATTACTTCTGAAATCCTCATGGATATTTCTCATAATCTTCTTTCAAAAGAAAACAGCATTGATGATATTAAAACTATATATTCTCATCCCCAGGCTTTCGGACAGTGCGGAATATGGCTTGAAGAAAATCTTGCCGGGGTAGAACATATAGAACTTTCCTCAACTTCGGCTGCAGCCCAAAGAGCTGCTTCTCAGGACGGGACAGCGGCAATAGCCTCATCTGTCGCGGCTGATCTTTACGAGTTAAATACTTTAGCCGAAGGTATTGAAGATGCGCGGAAAAATGTTACCCGTTTCTATATAATAGGCAACAAAATGGCCGCGCCTTCCAAAAACAGCAAAACAACGGTGATGTTTTCAACTAAAGATAAGGTAGGGGCTCTTCACGATATGCTCGTCCCATTTAAACAATATTCTATAAACCTTACCAAGATAGAATCCCGTCCGTCCGGAAATAAAGTTTCCGGAAATAAAACCTGGGAATATATGTTTTTTGTGGATTTAGAGGGCCATATAACTAACGGCAAAGTTAAAAAAGCGCTGGATGAGCTTAAAAAGGATTGTGTCTTTTTTAAGGTTCTGGGGTCCTATCCGGCAGCGCAAAATTTAGATTAAGTATTTATGAAGATATCCAAATGAACATGCCCGAACCCAGAGAAGAAATTAAAAACTTTTCGCCCTATACGGCGGGAATGAGCATAGAAGAGGTTAAAGAAAAATACAACCTTAAAGATGTAGTTAAACTTGCGTCAAATGAAAATATCTGCGGTACTTCCGTCAAAGCCGTAAAAAGTATGAAAAAAGAGTTTGACAGTATATTTATGTATCCTCAGTCGAGAAACAAACGGCTTATTTCCAGAATTGCCTCAAAAAATTCCGTTGAGGAAGAGATGGTAATTACCGGCAACGGCACCGATGAGATTATAGAACTTATTGCAAAAACTTTTCTTTCTCCCCAAGACAATATTGTGGTATCGGAAAACTCATTTATAAGGTATAAGATGGCCGCGCGCCTTATGGGGGCTGGAGTCAAAGAAATCCCTCAAAAAGATTTCACTCATTCTTTGTCCGGCCTGGTTGCCGCCATAGATAATAAAACAAAAATTCATTTTATTGATAATCCCTGTAATCCTACGGGAAATTATTTAAACAGGGCGGAAATTGAGAAGATAATAAAGGAGGCAGGCAAATTAGCCACGCCGCCGCTTATAGTTTTAGACGAGGCATATTTTGAGTATGTGGACGCAGAAGATTTTCTTTCCGGGATAAAATTTTTGTCCGGGAAAAAAAACTTAAAAGAAGACGCTCCGGTAATGGTGCTGAGGACTTTTTCCAAAATAGCAGGACTCGCAGGTCTGCGGATAGGTTACGGAATTTCTTCAAAAGGCATCATAGAACTTATTGAACGAATACGCCCCCCGTTTAATACAAACAGGCTTGCGCAGGCAGCGGCTCTGGGAGCTATGGACGATGACAAGTTTATGAGAGATACAAAAAATTTAATTTTAAAAGAAAAAGATTTTTTATACAGGCAGTTAAAAAAAATCGGGGTAACGTATGAAAAATCACAGACAAATTTTTTGCTTATAAATCCAAAGGGTATTGATATTAAAGCATTTTGCGAGTATTCTCTTAAAAACGGGGTAATATTAAGGCCTCTTAACGGTTATAATCTGTCCGGGCATTTAAGAGTAACTGTAGGGCGCCGGAAAGACAATAAAAAATTCATAAGCCTTTTAAAAGAATTTTTAAAATAACATTTGAGAGAACATTTAAGAGAACATTAAGAAAAAGATAAGCAAAAAGTAAAAGAATAAGAAAGGAAAAATATATGATTCTTACATTAAAAACAGGGGTGACTGAGAAGGAGATTAATGAGATAAAAAATAAAGTTAAGGAACTGGGCTATTCTCCTGAAATTTCAAAAGGGCTGGATAAGACTCTTGTCCTGGTTAAAGGTGAGCGTGCAATAATATCACGGGACATCTTTGAATCCTTTGAAATTGTGGAAAGCATTACCCCTATATCGGAACCCTACAAACTTGTATCCAGAAAATGGAAGAAAAAATCAATTATAAATGTAGGCGGGGTAAAAATAGGGTCGGGAAACATAGTCTTTATGGCAGGGCCCTGCTCGGTTGAAAGCCTTGAAAACACCATGGAAATAGCTGAAACAGTAAAAGCCGCCGGCGCGACAATTCTTAGGGGCGGAGCTTTTAAACCCCGAACTTCACCTTACTCTTTTCAGGGTCTGGGAGAAGAAGGCCTTAAATATTTAAGAAAAGCAGCCGATAAAACAGGTTTGAAAGTTATTACCGAGGCTATGAATATTGAGCAGTTAAAATTAGTTGTGCAGTATGCGGATATTGTTCAGCTGGGAGCAAGAAATATGCAGAATTTTGAGCTCTTAAAGGCCTGCGGTTATGTAGATAAGCCTATCCTTTTAAAGAGGGGGTTTTCAAATACCATAAAAGAATTTTTAATGAGCGCCGAATATATAGCTTCTAAAGGTAATACCGATATAATATTATGCGAGAGGGGAATAAGGACTTTTTCCGACTATGTCCGGTTTACGCTTGATATATCCGCGTTGCCGGTTTTAAAAAAGCTCACCCATCTTCCCATAGTTGTTGACCCCTCGCATCCGGCTGGAAACCGGGACTATGTCGAGCCGCTGGCCCTTGCCGCGGCGGCAGCCGGCGCCGACGGGCTTATAATAGAAGTTCATCCAAACCCTCAAAAAGCATCTTCAGACGGAGCCCAGACGGTATACCCGGACCAGTTTAAGGAAATAGTCAGAAAGGCAAACGCCATAAGGGAGTTACTTAAATAAATAACTATGATTTTTAAAAAAGCAGCTATTGCCGGCGTAGGTCTCATCGGGGGAGCTATGGGTATGGATTTAAGAGAAAAAAAACTTGCCGGCGCAGTTACCGGTTGGGGAAGAAACTTAAAGAAACTTCAAAAGGCAGTCGAACTCGGTGCCTGCGACGAAATCACTCTTAATTGCCGGGAAGCTGTCGGAGGAGCGGATTTAGTAGTTCTGGCCACGCCGCCTGCAATTATCCTGCGCCAGTTAAAAGAGATTCTCCCTTATCTAAAAAAAGACGCCGTAGTTATAGATGTGGGCAGCATAAAAAAACCGATAGTGCAAGCTGCCGAGCTGGACGGCTTCAGAGAAAGAGGGGTGGAATTTGTAGGCTGTCATCCTATGGCCGGATCTGATAAAACCGGTGTTCAAAACGCTTCTTTGGGCTTTTTTGCAGGGGAGCCATGTATTATAACTCCTTATAAAAATTCAGAGGAGGTAACTGACAAAATAATTAATTTATGGAAAGAGCTGGGTTCAAAAGTTTCAGTTATGGAACCGGCAGCGCATGACGAGGCAGTGGGGGTTCTAAGCCATCTGCCCCATGTTCTTGCAACTGCTCTTATAAATACGGTAAAATGCTATATAGAATCGCCGCTGAAGGCATCAGGCCTTTCCGGTGCGAGTTTAACTGATATGACGAGAGTGGCGATGGCTTCGCCTGATTTGTGGTATGACATATACGATGGCAATAAAACTAATTTAATTAAAGCTCTAAAAGAAACTGAGACTAAACTTTCTCAATTTAGAAAAGCTCTTAAGAAAGGAAACAAAACTAAAATAATAAATATTATGAATGAAGCAAAAAAATTCAGGGAAGAATTATGAACTTTAATTTCGGGCGGGGCAGTAAAATAACCCCGGTAAAATCAGTTGCAGGAGAAATTGAAGTAAGTCCTGATAAATCCATATCCCACAGGGCGCTTATACTTGCTTCTCTGGCAAAAGGTCAGTCGGTTATAAAAAATATGCTGGAAGCCGAGGACTGTTTAAATACCTTAAATACTATAAAGAAATCCGGTATCAATGTAAAAAAAGAGAAGAGCGGGGATATCATTATAGAGGGTAACGGCCGAAGAGGCTACCGCAAACCCGGGAGGAAACTTTAATTTGGGAATTCAGCTACCGGAATGAGGCTTATGGCCGGAGTCTATTGCGGGCAGAACTTTCCGGCGATGCTGACCGGAGACAAATCCCTTAAAAAGAGGCCTATGAGCCGAATCACCGTTCCGCTTACCAGGATGGGGGCAAATATAAGAGCTGTTGCCGGTGAATATCCGCCGCTTAGAATAAAACCCGGAGAAATTAAAAGTATAAATTATAATTCACCCATTGCAAGCGCTCAGGTAAAATCTTCTGTAATGCTTGCCGGGCTCTATGCGACAGGGGCGACTACCGTTACAGAGCCATATAAATCCCGCGACCATACTGAGAGGATGTTTAAGTATTTCGGCATACCCGTTGAAGTAGTGAAAAATACTATAAAGGTTGAGGGGGGAAGAAACTGGCCGGGCAAACATATAACCGTTCCCGGGGATTTTTCTTCCGCAGCGTTTTTTATTACCGCCGCTCTGCTTTTTAAAGATAACCGGTTGGTTATAAAAAATGTAAACCTAAACCCGACCCGGACAGGTTTTATCAATATAGTAAAAAGAATGAATGGAAATATTAAGATATTAAACAAGAAAGATTCCTGCAATGAACCCGTGGGGGATATATTAATAAAGGGGTCAAATCTTAAGGCAGCTACTATAGACAAGTCGGAAATCCCCTCGGTAATTGACGAAGTTCCTCTGATAGCATTACTTGCTTCCCGGGCGGACGGAAAGACCATAATAGACGGAGTCTCTGAGCTTCGCAAAAAAGAAACCGACCGGCTTCATGCAATCGCCACCCAGCTTCAGAAACTGGGACAGTCGGTTGAAGAACAGTCTGATTCTCTAATTATAACCGGTCTCCGCGGCCCGATTAAAGGCGGAAAGGTGACCAGCTTTAAAGACCACCGCATAGCGATGATGCTTTCTGTCGCAGGGCTTATTGCCCGGGGAAAGGTCATAATAGACGATGTTAACTGCGTAAATACTTCTTTTCCTGAGTTTTACGATATACTTAAGGAAGTTACAGAAAATGAATAATCTAATAATAACAATAGACGGCCCGGCCGGCGCAGGCAAGACCACCATAGCCAGAATGGTTGCAGAAAAATTAGGCTGCAAATATATAGATACCGGAGCTATGTACCGGGCGGTAACCTTAAAAGTTTTAGCAAGCGGTGTGTCTTTTTCCGATATACCGGAGATTGAAGAGATAGTTGAGAAAACAGATATAGAAGTTGATTTTAACGGCAGCGATATGCTCATATATCTTGACGGACGGGAAGTCTCCGATGATATAAGAAAAGCCGAAGTTACGGAAAACACTTCCTTTACAGCCGCGATTCCCGGAGTAAGATATAAACTCCAGAAAATTCAGCGAAGAAGCGCGGAGAAATTTAATAAAACTGTTTTTGAAGGCCGAGACATGGGAAGCATTGTGTTTCCTAAAGCCGATTTAAAAATCTATCTCGATGCAGGTATAAAAGAACGGGCCCGCCGCAGATGGCAGGAGTTAAATTCCAAAGGAGAGGATGTCTCCCTGGATTTGCTAACCCAAAAGATAAAAGAGAGGGACGAAAGGGATGAATCAAGGGGGCTGGCTCCGCTTATTGTTCCGGAAAACGCCGTAAAGATTGATTCTACGGATATGGAACTTAAAGAAGTCGTAGGTAAAATAGTTGCTTTACTGGATAGGTAGAACTCTTTTTTATATTTTTTTTAAATCAGTCTTCAGACTGAAAGTATCCGGCAGAGAAAATCTTCCCCGAGGCGGATTTATAATAGCCACAAATCATAATTCTTTGCTTGACCCGCCGCTTATAGGATCCGCTTTACCGAGAGGAGTATATTTTATGGCTAAAAAAGAACTCTTTAGGAATCCCCTGTTCGGAAAAATTATCTCTATGACCCATGCGATACCGGTGGACCGCCGCGCTCCCGGAGCTCAGTCTATAAAAGAAGCAATTAAAATTTTAAAAGCCGGAAAAACAATGATGGTTCTTCCGGAGGGGACAAGAAAAAACACTGGAAAGATAAAATACGGTATAGGGCTCCTGGCCCATAAGTCCGGAATGCCCTTAGTTCCGGCGAGGATAGTAAATAACGATAAAATAAAAAGTCTTATCCGAACAGGCCGAACGGGCCGAACAGGCCGACCGGACCGACCGGGCAGAACAAATCGCTCGGGCCGTCTGATCCGTCCGGCCCAGCTGAAGTTTAAGATTAAAAAACCTATGTACTATCCGGCAGAACCCGGAGAACCCTCTTCAAAAAAAGATTATAAATTATATGCTGAAAGTGTAATGGAAAAGATATATAATTAAATATAAGGCGCGGCGGTCTATGTTTTATAGAAATTGTTTTGTGATGTAAAAAAGGAGAAAATAAAATGGAAGTAAAAATTTATTCGACACCGACTTGTCCGTTCTGCAAGAAGGTAAAAAAATTTATGGATGACAACGATGTTAAATATACCAATTATAATGTTGCGGACAATCAGGACAAGGCCCAGGAGATGATAGATAAAAGCGGGCAGATGGGAGTGCCGGTAATAGACGTTGACGGCCAGTTGGTTCTCGGTTTTAACAAGGAAAAGCTAAAGGAACTGCTTGATATATAATATGAAAGAACTTGTAATTATAGGAGGAGGCCCCGCGGGTCTGACTGCGGCGGTATATGCGGCCCGACAGAATATAGATTTTAAAATTATTGCCCGGGAGATAGGCGGGCAGGCAGTTTTGTCGTCACAGGTTGAAAATTATACCGGTTTTCAAGTGGTCAGCGGAGTGGACTTAATAGATAGATTTGAAGAACACGTCAAAGAGTTCGGGGTAGAGATTAAAGAAGGCGTGGATATCAGTAAAATTGAAAAGATATCCGGCGGTTATAAGATAGAAACCGGCGACGGCGAATGCTGCAGGACTCGCGCCGTGCTTATAACAACCGGCGCTAAGCCGAGAACATTAAATGTCGAGGGAGAGGATAAATTTCTAAATAAAGGGCTGGCATATTGCGCTACCTGCGATGCCCCTCTTTTTAAAGGAAAAAATGTAGCTGTAATCGGAGGCGGTAATTCTGCGCTCGACGCCGCCAGACAGCTTATAGATATAGCAAATAAGGTCTATATAATTACCATAGAGGATGAGCTTGGTGGGGAGCCTGTGGTAAGAAAAAAAATAACTGATAATTCTTCCGTATCAGTCATCACCGGCGCTAAAACAAAAAAGATAACCGGTGATAATATGGTCAGCGGTCTTCTGATAGAGTCAGGGGGCAAAGACCGTCTGCTTGAAGTAGAAGGAGTTTTTGTTGAGATAGGGTGGCAGGCGTCCGCGGCTTTCATAGATATAGTTGATAAAAACCCTTCAGGCGAGATAATAATAGACCAAAACAATATGACTTCTGCAGAAGGGGTTTTTGCCGCAGGAGACGTCACCGATATTTCAAAAAAACAAATTATTATTGCCGCAGGCGAAGGCGCTAAAGCAGTTTTAAACGCAATTGATTATTTGTCTAAAAAGTAGATACCGCGAAAAACACAGATACTTTTGCGCGTTAACTTGAATGTGGCGGTTAAATTAATATAATATTCCCTCATGGATACTGTCCAAAATTACAATATCATACGGGGAGATAACTGCGGGTTTTGTTCCGGGGTAAAAAGGGCCGTAAATATTGCAAAAAAAGCCGCTAAGGAAGGCAAGGTTTATACAATCGGCGAGCTTATTCATAATCCCGTAGTTGTAAACCAGCTCAGAGAATTAAATATTATTCCTGTAGAAGATATTGCGCACATACCAACAGGCAGTACGGTGCTCATAAGAAGCCACGGTATAACTGTCAGCCAGGAAAAAGAAATTATTAAACGCGGGTTTAAAGTTATTGACGCAACCTGCCCTAAAGTTAAAAGAGCTCACCGGATATGTGAGAATCTTTCAGATGAATTCAGCAGCGTCTATATAATCGGCGCGGCGAACCATCCGGAAGTAAGAGGTATCCTTTCCCGGGCAAAAGGAAACGGAAAAGTCATATCGGATATAACCGAAGTTTCAAAGCTGAAAAATAAGAAAGAGATGGGCGTGCTTGCTCAGACCACTTTCAGAAAGGATAAGTTTTTTAAAATCATATCAGAGCTGGTAAAAAAAACAGATGTGATTAAAATATACAATACCATCTGTGAGGAGACGCTCATAAGACAGCGGGAGCTTAAAAAAATAGCAGCCCGGGTAGACTTACTTTTAGTGGTGGGAGGAAAAAACAGTTCAAATACAAAAAAATTATTTGAACGCGCGTGCGAAGTGACAAAGGCTTATCATGTAGAAGACAGCGACGGGTTTGACATTGCATATTTGGACAATGCAAAGAAAATAGGTATAATGACTGGAGCGTCTACACCTATAGAAACGGTCATAGACATAGAAAATAAAATAAGAAATTATTTTCTTAAACGGAAAATAAAACAATAATAAATTAAGAGGAGATGTAAAGTAATTATGGTAAAAGAGAGTTTAAGTATGGAAGATGTAGTTGCTCAGGTTGAAGATGTGCAACAGGACAGAATTATAATCGGAACGATAATGGAAATCGAGAAAGACAAAGAAAGGGTATTAGTCGACATCGGTTCAAAATCAGAAGGTATGGTCAACCTTTACGAGTTTGAAGGCACAGATATTAAAGCGGGGGACGAGATAGAAGTATATATAATTAAAAAACCCAGGCACTTTGAACATCCTATCATATTATCTCATAAGAGAGCCAAAGAGGAACATAAACTCAGAGACCTGGAGAATGCCTATAAAGATGAGCTTGTAATAGACGCTAAAGTAGACAAACGAGTAAAAGGCGGGCTTATCGTCTCATTGGACGGAGTATCAGCTTTTATGCCGGCCTCGCTTGTCGGGTATCCTATGGTTAAAAACCTTGATTCTATAATAGGGGACACCGTTCCCTGTAAGATAATAGAATACGACCGGGACAAAAGAAATGTAGTTGTTTCGTGGAGAAAAGCAATTGAAGAGGATGTCCGCAGACAGAGGGAAGAACTTTTTGACCAGCTCTATCCCGGAAAACTTATAAAGGGAACTGTTTCGGGGATAAAGAGTTTCGGAGCTTTTATAAATATAGGCGGTCTAGACGGGCTTCTGCATATAAGCGAGATATCATGGGGGCATGTCGATAAAGTTGAAAATGTCTTAGAGGTAGGCGAGGAACTGGAAGTAAAAGTTAAAAGTTTCGAACCTAAATCCAACCGTGTGGCATTGAGTTTAAAAGAGACCAAACCCCATCCGTGGGAAAATATAGGGGAAGATTTCTCCGACGGAGACGAAGTGGACGGCGAAGTGACCGGTATTACTTCATACGGCGCTTTTATTAAAGTAAAAGAAGGTGTAGAGGGGCTGGCTCGGCTTGAGGAACTTTCCTGGACGGATAATTTAAATCACGGCGGCGATGTTTTGAGCAAAGGCGACAAAGTTAAAGTTAAAATCTTAGAAATAGAGCCGGATTCAAAGAGAATGGCTTTAAGTGTAAGACAGACTATGCCCAATCCATGGGAAGAAGTAAAGAAAAATTACTCCAATGGTTCTGTCATAGAGGGCAAGGTAAGCCATATTACTGATTTTGGAGCATTTATAATGCTTGACGAGGGCGTTGAAGGGCTTCTTCATATTTCTGATATGACATGGGATAAAATCGTCAAACATCCTTCCGAGATTGTTTCCGAAGGTGATGAAATAAAAATTAAGGTTTTAGGCATAAATGTTGACAAACAAAAAATATCCCTGGGACTTAAACACCTGGAAGATAATCCTTATAACGATTATCCCAAAGGTTCGATAGTAGAAGGAACGGTTGAAAAAATCCAGCGTTCCGGAGCTTATCTTAAAATGGAAAACGGCATTGAAACTTATCTTCATATTTCAAATTTATCCAAAGACCGGATTGACGACATGAGAGATGAACTTGAAGAGGGTGAAAAGATTGAAGCAAGAGTTATAAAAAACAACCCGATGAAAAAACAACTTGAGGTCAGCGTTAAAGACCTTATTGTAAGCAGAGAAAAAAAAGAGATGGCCAAATATATTGACAACGGCAACTAATCATCGGGGACATTAGGCGACATAGTAGGAGATAAATTAAACGGTCTGACCGGTGACGATGAAGATTAAAATCCGGTAAAATGAAAAAAGTCTCTGCTATAATTTTTTTTTCTTTTTATGTAATCTGACTCCGGCCCGGGCCTATCAGGTAAGGGAAAAACAGTTTAATTGGGAGATATATGATACTCCCGAATTTTCTATTTACAGCTACGATACCCCTGGTTTTCGCGGCCGTCTTAAATACGGCGCCGAAAGGCTGGAATATACTTATCCTGAAATAAACAAAACACTTAAAGGTGTCCCTGACGACAAATTTAAAGTATTTGTATTTAATACCCCCGCAGAATTTACACAAAACAGTATTTCACCCGCAGGCGAAGGGGTAGAAGGTTTTTCGGAACTTTTTAAAACCCGCCTCGTTATTCCCCTTCTTTATTCAGACTACGATTTAGACCACCTGATTGCTCACGAGTTCACCCATATAATGCAGTTTAATATCTTATACGATGGTTTCTGGCGCTCTCCGCGGCTCGCTAAAGGGCTTTCGGAACTTGTTCCCCTATGGATTATGGAAGGGCAGGCCGAACATATATCCCATAAAATACTTAATCGCCCGTGGTCGTCTTATGACAAAATGATATTAAGGGACGCTGTATTGAGCAACCGGCTTCATACTATAAGAGAACTGCATAATTTTAACGCTCTCTGGCCGGATACTTTCCTTGCCTACAAGGAATCCCATTCAGCGATAGATTACCTTGTAAGCATAGAGGGAGAGGAAGTGAATTACCGCCTCTTAAAAAAGCTGAGAAACAATCTTGATCCTATTAATGCTTTTGAACTTGCCGTAGAAGAATTTTCCGGGATGAAGGACTTTAATAACCGGTGGCATAAAGATCTGAAAGAAAAAACTAATAAATTTACAAAAGGGCGTTCGGACCCGAAAGACGCCTGCCGGTTTATAATTAACGACGATTTCAATTCTACAAATCATGTTGATGCG